>JAPVSP010000369.1:0-3676 GCA_047519685.1 Chloroflexota bacterium | reverse complement strand
GGTCGGCATGGATCCCGAACGACTGGCCCACCGACACAGCGGCCAGCTCGAACGTGCCGAGATAGCCCGGCCCGGAGGGGATGGCAGTCGCCAGGGCCACGGTCGCGGCCATCAGGGCGGCCTGGCCGAGCGTCAGCTCGACCCCGACGGCCTGGCCGGCCGCCGCGAAGGCGAGCACCGAGGCGGACCAGGCGGCGACCGTCAGCGCCAGGGCGGACCCCAGTGTCCGCGGCCGGCTGGCGACCGCCAGGCCGTCGCGCAGCCGCGCGCCGAGGGACCGGACGCGCGGCCAGCGGGCGACGAGGACCGCGACCCTCTCGGCGCCCGGCAGGCGATGCGCGACGAGGAGGACGGCGAGGCCGACGACGAGCAGCGTCGCGAAGGCGAGCCCGACGAGGACGGCGTTGACGAGCACGCCCCGGACCGACAGGACGAGGATGGAGCCGGCCGCGATGAGCACGACGCACGTCGTGTCGATGACGCGCTCGACGACGACCGTTCCCAGGGCGGTCGTCCGGCTCAGGCCCTCGCGCTCGCCCAGGTAGTGGCTCTTGATGAGCTCGCCCAGTCGAGCCGGCAGGACGTTGTTGGCGAGGTAGCCGATGAGCAGGTAGCCGAACATCCGGAGGTACGCGACATGCCGGACGGGCGCCACGAGCCGCTGCCAGCGCCAGCCGCGCAGGCCGACGTCGAGGACGTTGAAGGCGAGCATCGTCGCGAGCCAGGCGGGCGCCGCGGTCGCGACCACCTGCGCGGCGATCCCGATGTCGACCGCTCGCAGCGCGAGCGCCATCGCCACCACGGAGATGGCGATCCCGAGGACGGCCCGAGCGACGAGGCGAGCGCGGCCGCTCACGATCGCCGGAACGGGGAAGCGGCCACCGGGCCGAGGGTCATCGGTCGCCGGATGTCGAGGCGGCCGGGGCCGGCACGGGGTCGACGACCGCCGCCCGTCCTCGCCGCCTGGCCACGAGCTTCGGCGACCGGCGCACCCGCCAGCGATGGAGGAGGAAGCGGGCGACGACCCGCAGTGTCGACAGCCCGTAGACGATGCTCCGCCGGAACCCGACCGAGCTGGCCTCGTCGAAGTAGCGCGTCGGGACAGCGATCTCACCGATCCCGAAGCCGCCCGCGGCGACCACCTGGGCGATGAGGTCCTGGTCGAAGACGAAGTCGTCGCTGTTGAGGCGGTAGGGGATCGTCTCGAGCAGGTGGCGGCTGTACGCCCGCAGACCCGTGTGGTATTCGGACAGGCGGAGGCCGAAGGCGGCGTTCTCGAGGGCCGTCAGGAAGCGGTTGCTGATGAACTTCCAGCGAGGCATCCCGCCCGCCAGCGGGTCGCCCAGGAATCGGCTGCCCAGCATGAGGTCGGCCCGGCCGTCCAGGATCGGGGCGATGAGCGCGGGGATCCGCGTCGCGTCGTACTGGTAGTCGGGATGGAGCATGACGACGACGTCGGCGCCGAGCATCAGCGCCATGTCGTAGCACGTCTTCTGGTTGCCGCCGTAGCCGCGGTTCTGGGGATGGATGACGACGTCGAGGCCGAGCTGGCGGGCGATCGCGACGGTCTCGTCGCGGGAGACGTCGTCGACGAGGATGATCCGGTCGATCGCCTCGTGGGGGATGTCGGCGTACGTTCGCTCGAGGGTCTTCGCCGCGTTGTAGGCGGGCATGACGATGACGACCCTGGCCGGCGCAGGGTCGGCGGCCCGGATCCGGGCGGTCTCGTCCGACGAAGCCATGTCGGGCAGGGTACCGCGCGCGGGTCCTGCTGGCGACCCCACGATGGTCACGGATGCGCCGGGTCGCAGGACGAGGACGTGGCCCCCGCCGGACGGCGCACCCGCCGGTGCGCCGCCCACTGACCGGTCGCCCGAAGCGTGAGAGGATGCCGCGAACAGGACGGGAGGGCAGGGATGTTCGATCGACTCTTCGGCAACCGGCAGGCGGACCCGGCCGTCGCGGAGCGCGTCCCGCCAGGCCAGTACGTGACCGAGAAGTTCCCGGTCCTGCACTACGGCTCGGTGCCGCGGACCGACCTGTCCCGGTGGGACCTCCGGGTCTGGGGCGAGGTCGGCAGCCCGTTCACCCTGAGCTGGGAGCAGTTCAAGGCGCTGCCGCGGAAGACCGTCCAGACCGACATCCACTGCGTGACTCGCTGGTCGAAGCTCGGCACGACCTGGGAAGGCGTCGCGATCCAGGACATCCTGGGGCTCGCCCAGCTCCGTCCATCCGCCCGGTTCGTCGTCGCCCACTGCGAGCAGGGCTACACCGCCAATCTCCCGCTCGAGGTGCTCGACGACGACGACGTGCTGCTCGCCGATACCTTCGAGGGGCAGCCGCTCGAGGCCGAGCATGGCTGGCCGCTGCGGCTGCTCGTGCCCAAGCGCTACTTCTGGAAGAGCGCCAAGTGGCTGCGCGGCCTGGAGTTCCTCGACCACGACATGCTCGGGTTCTGGGAGCGCTACGGCTACCACAACGACGCCGATCCCTGGAAGGAAGAGCGGTTCTCGGGGTAGTGCTCCGCAGCGCAGCGACGCCCGCGTCCCTGATCCGCAGCGCCGTGCCTTCGCCTGGCCATCACGACCGGTTCGGCAGCGAGTGAGCGGCTCGGAGGGCGAAACGACGCTCCCTCGATCAGACCGACCCCGCGGCCGCCCACGCGTCGATGCGAGCGTCGAGCGCCAGCCGCTCGGGCACCGGGAGGAACGCCGATCGCGCCGCCCGCCGCTGTAGCTCACCGAGGTCGGCGCGGGTCAGATGCGCCAGACGGACGACGTGCCGGAGCTCGTCAGTCAGGGTCGTGCCCATGAGCGGCGGATCGTCGCTCGAGATCGTCATGTTCACGCCCGCCTCCCAGAACCGACGCACGGGATGCGCTTCGAGCGAGGGGAAGAGACCGATCCGCACGTTCGAGGTCGGGCAGACGTCGAGCGGGACGCGCTCGCGGACGAGCCTCTCCAGCAGCGCCGGGTCGCGGATCGCCGCGACCCCATGGCCTATCCGATCGGCGCCGAGCATGTCGATCGACGCGGCGATGCTCTCCGGCGGGCCCATCTCGCCGGCGTGGACCTCGACACCGAGGCCAAGCCGGTCGGCCTCCCGCCGGATGAACGCGAAGTCCGCGACCGGCCACGTGTCCTCGATCCCGGTGAGCCCGACCCCGACGATCGGCGCGTCTGCGGCCTCGATGAGCCGGAACGTCTCCTCGAGTTCGGCGGGGCCGTCGTCGCGGATGGCATCGACCACGATCGCGATCCGCGTCCCTGGGGCGGCGGAGAAGCCGGCCCGAAGGGCCGTCCACAGGTCACGAGGCGCGATCCCGTTGCGGACGTGGCTCAGTGCGGTGACCATCACCTCCGAGTAGACGACGCCCTGCGCGGCCTGGGCGCGCGCGAACGCCGCCGCGACCGTCTCGACGTCATCGGGCGTGCGGACGAGATCGTCCAGGGCGACGAGGGCCCGCAGGAAGTCCGGGAAGTCCCGGTATGTCGTGGGGTATCGGCCGCCCTCGAGCGGCAGGACGACGGCGGGGTCGAGCCCGTGCCGCGCGGCCAACCCGAGGGCGGTGACCTCGGTGAGGTTTCCCCCGAAGTGGACGTGGAGCTCGATCTTGGGGACCGAGACGACGTCCTGCTCGGTCGCAAGTCCGGTCATGGTCGACCTCCCGGCGCGT
>JAPVSP010000368.1:0-6399 GCA_047519685.1 Chloroflexota bacterium | reverse complement strand
GGCGAGGCCCATCCGGGCGTAGCACTTTTCAGGCGTCCGGAGTGACCGGAGGTCGGCTCGGGCGGTGTGCGCATGCCGGAGGGGAGGCGCCGGATGCGACACCCGGTTCGTTGGGGGCGATCCGTGATGCCCGATCGATCTCCCGGACGGCCCGGCCGCGGTGCCTCTGTCGCCGCCTCGGCTGGTGACTGATCGAGCATCCCCCGTCCCGGGCGTCCCGTGGCCCTGCCCGGTTCCCCCCGCCGGGTAGGGCCTCCTCCTTCCGCCACCCTGACCCGGTCGAGCCGTCAGGTGATGGGGCGGAGGTCGGCCTCGATGACCCGGCGGTCCTCTGGCTCCGCGACGGCGTCGCCGGTGGCCTGGGTCTTCGCCCTCCACGCGGCGGTGGCCTTCTCGGTCTCCCGCCACCGAGCTCGCTGGTCGGACACGGATGTCGCCTCAGGCGTTGGCCAGCTCACGGGCGATCGCCCGGAGGATGAACCGCGCGGCCTCGGCGCTCTTGCCGCCCAGCCGCTGGCCCTCGTCCTGCTCGAGCGCCACCGACAGGTCGGCCAGCATGGCCGAGAGCGCCGGCGTCCGGACCAGCGCTCCCGACCCGAGGGCCGCCTCGAGCTCGGCCACGGCGGCTCGCGCGTTCTCGACGGCGTGCCCCTTCGCCTCGAGACGCTCGCGGAAGGCCGCGCGGGCGGCGTCGGCGGTCGGGCCCTGGCTGGGCATCGTGCCGCCTAGCGGCCCCAGCGTCGGGCGAGGGCACCGACGGCCGGTCGATCCCGGCCAGCGCCCACCCCGTCCTCGTCGTCCGGGAGGCGCGGCAAGGTCCGCCACTCGTCGATGAGGATGCTCATCTGGATCTCGTCCCAGTACCGTCCGTCGCGCCAGATCGCCTCGCGCGATCGACCCTCGATCGTGAACCCGACCTTCCGGTACGAGCGGATCGCCCGCTCGTTGAACGCGAAGACCGAGAGGGCGACCCGGTGGAGCCCGAGCCTCCCGAAGGCGTGATCGAGCATGAGCCTGGCCGCCTCCGTGCCGTATCCCATGCCCCAGGCGTCCTTCTCGCCGACGGTGATGTGGAAGAGCGTGGAGCCGTTGTCGGCGTCGAGCTGGCTGAAGGCGCAGGTCCCGATCAGGCGGTCGGTCGAACGGACGTGGATGCCCATCGCGAGCGAGCCGGCGCCCACGACCCGCGCCTGGAAGAAGCGCTCGATCTCCTCGACCCGCATCGGACCGTCCTGGTAGCGGGTCAGGCGGGAGATCTCCGGGTCGGCGTACCAGCGACGGAACGCGGCGACGTTGCCGGGCGTGTGGCGCCGGAGGACGACGGTCGGGCCGATCAGCTCCTCGGGGAACCACGAGCGCTGGAACATGGAAGGTCAAGGTATACCATCGCCGCCATGCGTCGCTGGAGCGAGCTGGCCGAGCGCGTGTCCGCGACGACGAAGACGTCGGAGAAGACGGCCTTGCTGGCCGACCACCTCCGGTCGCTCCCGCCCGGTGACCTGCCCGTGGCCTGCACGTTCTTCGCCGGCCGGCCGTTCCCGGAGGCCGATCCGCGAACGACGGGGCTGGGCTGGGCGAGCATCGCCGGCGCGACCGGCGAGCTCATCGGGGCGGAGCCGGGCGAGCTCGGCGCGGCCTATGACCGCTGGTCGGACCTGGGCCGCGCCGTCGAGGACCTCCTCGCCGGCCACGGCCACGTGCCACCGGCCGGTGCGGGCCCCAGCCTCCACGAGGTCGCCGAGGCGTTCGCCGCCATCGAGGAGGCGAGCGGACCCGCGGCGAAGGCGGCCGTCTTCCGCAACCTGCTGGCCCGCTGCGACCCCTTGACGGCCCGCTACGTGGTGAAGGTCCTGACGGGCGAGCTGCGGATCGGGCTGCGCGAGGGGCTGCTCGAGGCGGCCATCGCGCGGGCCTTCGATCGCCCCCTCGGCGCCGTCAAGCGAGCCGGCCAGCTGACGGGCGAGATCGGGCGCACGGCGACGCTGGCCCGCGAGGATCGGCTCGAGGCCGCGGAGCTCGTCCTGTTCCACCCGCTGAAGTTCATGCTCGCCTCGCCGGCCGAGGATGCGGCCGAGATCGTTCGCCGCCTGGGCCCCACCGTCTGGGTGGAGGACAAGTACGACGGCATCCGGGCCCAGCTCCATCGGGCGGGCGAGGCGGTCCGGCTCTACTCGCGCGACCTCCACGACATCACCGGGCAGTTCCCGGAGATCGCCGACGGTGCCCTCGGCCTGGCCTGGGACGGGGCGCTCGACGGCGAGATCCTCGCCTACCGGGATGGCACCGTCCTGCCGTTCCTCCAGCTCCAGGCGCGGCTCGGCCGGAAGGCGCCCTCCGCCGCGATCCGGGCCGAGATCCCCGCCGTGTACGTCGCCTTCGACCTGCTGGCGGTGGGGTCGCGCGGCGGATCCCTCGAGGCGCTGCTCGACCGGCCGCTCCGCGAGCGGCGCGAGCGCCTGGTCTCCCTCGGCCTGCCGCTCGCCGACGAGGGCGGGGTCTTCGCGCTCTCGCACCTCGAGACCGCGAGCTCGACCGAGGGGCTCGAGGCCGCGTTCGCGGCCGCCCGGGCCCGGCGCAACGAGGGGCTGATGGTGAAGGACCCCGAAAGCCGATACCTGCCCGGGCGTCGTGGCTTCGGCTGGCTGAAGATGAAGAAGGCGCTGGCGACCTTCGACTGTGTCGTCGTCGGCGTGGAGGTCGGCCACGGGAAGCGCCACGGGATCCTGTCGGACTACACGTTCGCGGTGCGCGACCCGGCGAGCGGTCGCCTGGTGACGATCGGCAAGGCCTACTCCGGCCTGACCGACGCCGAGCTGGCGGAGATGACGCGCTGGTTCGACGCGCATACCCTCGCTCGGCACGGGCGCTATCGCGTCGTCGAGCCGACGGTCGTGGTCGAGGTCGCCTTCGACGTGCTGATGCGGTCGACCCGCCATCGCTCGGGCTTCGCGCTGCGCTTCCCCCGGATCGTCCGGCTGCGTCCGGACAAGACGACCGACGAGATCGACACCCTCGCGACCGTGGAGTCCGTCTACCACGGCCTTCAGGCGGGCGTGGAGCATCTCGTGACCGCGTCGGCTCGCCGCTGACGATCGCCCGACCGCCCCTCGCGGCCGAGCGGTAGTGAATGGGGCGAGCCTGGGCCGCTCCTCGGGCGGGCGGTCCGGGGCGGTGCCGCCTGGTCCCCGGGCCTGTCCGGGCGCCGTATCCTGTGCCCATGTTCGATCCCGTCGGCGAGCGGCCCGTCGCTCTCACGCTCTACACCGACAGCTACGTGGCCAAGGGGACCGCGCGGACCCGCCGTCAGCGGGTCACCGACATCCTCAACATGGCCGAGGAGGACTTCGTCGTCCTCGAGGACGCGCTCATCCAGGAATTCGGCAGCCGCGGCGAGGTCATCCGCGCCGAGTTCGCCCAGGTCAACCTGGCGACCGTCCTCTTCGCGGTGTCGGACGTGCCGGTCGAGCCCGTGCCGGAGCTCCGCACCCCCAAGACGCAGGAGCAGGCGCTGATCACGGTCCCGCCGTTCAAGATCACCGGTCGGATCCACCTGCTGCCGGAACGCGACCTCCGGGCCGCGCTCGCCGAGCTGACGGGCCGGTTCGTCCCGGTCACCGAGGCGACCTACTGGTCCGAGACGATCGGCGAGCCCCGGACGAGCGCAACGGTCGTCACGTTCAACCACGCCCGGGCACAGATCCTCGCGCCGCACAAGGTCGTGGACCCGTGGGCCGGCCTTCCGACACCACCCGCCGAACGCGGCGAGGCGGAGGGGTAGGGTCGTCGAGGGTCGGCGCTCGGCCTAGCGTTCGACCGGCAGGTCGAGCCGATCGCCCCACTCGGACCAGCCGCCGTCGTAGACCGCGACGTCGTCATGGCCCAGCAGGGTGAGGACGAAGGCGAGCTTCGCCGCCGCGACCCCGGTGCCGTCGTAGCAGACGATCCGCCGCTGGCGATCCAGGCTCGCGCCGCGGAGGATCGCGCGGACCTCATCGCCATCGCGGAAGCACTGGTCCTCGGGCCGCGTCATCGTGGCGACCGGCACGTTGATCGCGCCGGGGATGTGCCCCAGGCGCCGCCCGTTGCCCTCGTATCCGCGGTACTCGGCGGGTGCCCGTGCATCGAGGAGGACCGCGTCGGACGATCCGAGCAGCCCGCGGACATCGGTCGTCGTGAGCCGCATCCGGAGGTTCGCGCGAGGTGAGAACCTCGCCTGCGGCGGAGCCACGACGGCCTGCGAGACGTCGCGCGATCCGGCCGCCCAGGCGGTGAACCCACCATCGAGGATGCGGCACGACTCATAGCCGTAGGTGCGGAGGCTCCACCAGGTCCGGGCCGCATAGAGCGACGCGGTGTCGTCGTAGACGACGAGCGTGGTGCCGTCGCCGACGCCGGCCCGACCGAGGGCCGCCGCGACCTTGTCCGGCCCCGCCAGGAGGATGCCGCCCGCGTCCTCGTCGGTCTCGACGAGCTCGGCGGACCAGTCGAGGTGTGCGGCGCCCGGGATGTGCCCGCGCGCGTGGACGTCGGGGCCGGTCCCGTCGGGCCGCCAGCGGACGTCCAGGATGCGGAGCTCCGGCCGGCCCAGGTTGTCGGCCAGCCACTCGGTCGACGCAAGGAGCTCCGGGCGCGCGTACCCGGTCATCGACGGCGGCCGAGGAGCCGGGAGGCCGGCGGAGTCATCGCCCGTATCATACGGAGCCGTGGTCTCCCCCTTCCCCCCGGACGACGAGAGGCTGGCCGCCGTCCGCGACGCCCTGCCGGCCGTCGGCGCCGGCATCTACCTGGATACGGCGAGCGCCGGTCCGCTCCCGGCCGAGACGGCGGCGGCGATGGCCGAGCTCGCGGGTTGGGAGCTGCGGACGGGCAGGGTGGGTGACGGGCCCGAGGAGGAGACGGCCGCCCGGGTCGACGAGGCGCGGGCCGCGATCGCCGCCGTCCTGACGGCCGACGTGGACGAGGTGGCGATCACCGCCTCCGGCCCGTCCGCGATGGCCGCGGCCACGTGGGCCGCCGACTGGCGGCCCGGCGACCGGGCCGTCACGACGGACCTCGAGGGACCGGCGGTGCTGGCCCCCCTCCACGCCCTGCGCGAGCGGCTCGGGATCGAGCTGCTGCACGTCCCCCTTGGCGACCTTGCCGGCGACGACGAGGCGACCGTGGGCGCATTCGAGCGGGCGCTCGGGCCCCGGGTCCGCCTGGTCTCGATCTCACACGTGTCGGCGCGGACCGGCGTCGTCCTCCCCGTGGCGCGGATCGCCGAGCTGGCCCACGCGGCGGGCGCCCTCGTCGCGGTGGACGGCTCGCAGGCCGCCGGCGCCATCCCGGTCGACGCCCCGTCCCTCGGCGTCGACCTCTACGCCGTCCCCGGACATACCTGGCTGCTCGGCCCCCACGGCGCGGGGGCGCTCTGGGTGTCGCGCCGAATCCTCGACCGTGCGCGACCTGCGTTCCCGGCCGGCTTGTCGTTCCAGCGCCTCGACTCGCGGGGGAGCGCCGTGCCGTGGCCCGACGCACGTCGCTTCGACGCCGACGACCACTATCGGCCGTCGATCGTCGGCCTCGCCCGCAGCGTCGGCTGGCTGTCGATGTACGTCGGCCTCGACTGGGTCCACCGGCGAGGCCAGGAGCTGGCGGCCGCGGCCGCCGACCGCCTCGCGTCGATCGGAGGTGTCGAGGTGCTGACGCCGCGGAGGCGGATGGCGACGCTCGTGACGTTCCGGGTGCGTGGCTGGACCGCCGCGACCGCCCTGCGGGAGCTCGGCGCGCGCGTCTTCGCGATCGCCCGGGCGATCCCCGATCCCGAGGCGATCCGGGTGAGCGTCGGCTGCTTCAACACGGGCGCCGAGCTCGAGCGGTTCGCCTCCGCCGTGGAGCTCATCGCGGCCCACACGCCCGAGACGATCCCCGCTCGCCGGAGCCTGGCCATGCTGGGCGAGGACCAGGCGTGAGCGGAACCGAGCGACCCGGTCCGGGCCGAAGACGAGCTCCGACCGAGGCCCCGCCGCCCGGGCGACCCGATGCACATGCCGCGGCCGTCCGCCCCCGGAGCTGGCTCGAGGTCCGCTGGCGGCAGTTCCGGAACGCACCACGGCCCGTCGTCCGCGCCGTCGGGAGCAGCCTCATCGTGGCGGTCGGCCTCGGCCTGGTCTACCTCGTCTACGACCTGGCGATCGCTCGCGGGGCCGACCTGCCGGGTGGCGACCTCCGGACGCTCTTCGTAGCGCTGTACGTAACCGCGGTCCTCCTGGCGGGGACGGTCATCACGTACCTGGTCGTGCCGCAGCCGGCCGGCTCCGGCTCGGCGGACCGGCGCCGCCGGAGCGGATGGAGCGCCGCGCTCGGCTTCTTCGCGGCCGTCCCGATCGCCTACCTGGTGCTGGTCGCGATCACCCAGGT
>JAPVSP010000367.1:0-7091 GCA_047519685.1 Chloroflexota bacterium | reverse complement strand
GCTAGAATGGCGGCCGGTCGCTGGCGAGTGGCCAAACGGTAAGGCACCTGACTCTGGATCAGGGGATTGAAGGTTCGAATCCTTCCTCGCCAGCCAATTGCACAAGATGCGGTCGTCGCCAAGCGTTGAACCACTACATCTTGTGGCCTGAGCGGTCCCGGACCTCGGTCGGCCAGGAGGCGACACGATGGTTTGGGCACCTGACTCTACCGATCTCTGGGCACCTGATTCGGCGCACCCTGATCTCTGGGCATCTGCTTCGCGGGGCCGTTTGACGCTCAGGCGAGCCGTGGAGCTGTTCCTCGCCGCCAAGGCCGCGTGGCTCAGTACACCTTGGTCTCGACCGTGTCCACGATCCGTGCTCGAGGGGTGCCTCCCAGTGCGGGCGCGGCCTGCGGTGAGCGCCACAGCTCTTCGAGCCCCAGCTTGAAGGCCTCCGCCTCAGCCCGACTGTCGAACTCAAGGTCCACCGCGATGTAGTTGGGATCGTCGATCGGTCGGTAGACCTGATACCGCCGCACCCTCCCCGCGTCGCGACGGTCCGCAGCCCCGTCGAACGCCGCCTTCCAGGTCTCGAAGTCGCGAACGGGATGTTCGATCTGCAGAACGGGCACTGGTGACTCCTCTCGACCGGAATGGATCGTCCGGTCACTACGGTAAGACTGTATCCAATACGGTGCTACTATGTCTGTATGCCGGAGTCTGTCAAGCGTCGCCGCGCGTACGACTCCCCGCGCCGTCGCGAGCAGGCGCGGGCCACGCGCCACGCCGTCCTCGAGGCCGCCCAGGGGCTGTTCATCGAGCGGGGCTATGTCGCGACCACCATCGATGCGATCGCTGCTCGCGCAAACGTCGCGCCCGAAACCGTCTACGCCGTCTTTGGCACCAAGCGCGCTCTCCTCGCCGAGCTCGTCGACGTCTCCATCGCCGGCGGCGAAGAGGCGCCTCCGATCTTCGAGCAACCCTGGGTGCAGGAGATGCGCGACGAACCGGATCCCCGTCGCCGGCTCCAGATCCTGGTCAGCAATGGGTGCTCGATCCTCGAGCGACGGGCGGCCGTCGACGAAGTGGTGCGCAGCGCTGCCGCGGCCGATCCCGAGATCGCCACGCTCTGGGAGCGCGGCAAGGCCCAGCGCTACGCGGGTCAGCGCGCAGCTCTGCGGATGATCGTCATGGGCGAAGCGGCCCCGCACGAGGGGATGACCTTCGAGACAGCCGCCGATATCCTCTATGCTCTCGGCAGCCCCGAGACGTACCGGCTCCTCGTCGTCGATCGCGGCTGGAGCCGCTCCCGGTTCGAGCACTGGTACGGCGAGACGCTCGCGCGCCTGTTCCTGGACCCAACCCATCCGGGTTCGCTGAGGGACAGCGGCTGACGACCAGTGCTCGACCCCACCAGACGGACCGCCACTTCCAGGGCCAGCCGGGCTGCCAGGTCACCCTCACTCGCTCGGCCCGCCTGGCGGGCATCCTTTCGGAGCGGGAGGAGCTCACGCGGTCGACGGGCCGGCGACTGCCCTTCGACGCCCTGCTCGCCCATCGCGCCGCGCTCGCCCTGCGAGGGTTCGAGCTGCTGGCAGGATCGTTCGACGAGGGATCCATGTCCGTCGTCCTCGCGGACCGCTTCGACATCGGGGTCGCGGTCGATGCCCCGGCCGGTCTGACGGTCGTGGTCCTGCGGTCGGCCGACGAGCGCCAGGCCGCGGATCTTGCAGAGGAGCTCGGGGCTCTCGTCGAGCGAGCCCGGGCCGGTCGCTCCCGAGTCGAGGACCTCACCGGCGCCCGCTTCACGATCACCAATCTCGGCGGGTTCGGGATCGACGCGTTCACGCCGATCGTGCCGGCGCCGCAGGCGGCGATCCTGGGGGTCGGCGCCTATGACCGAGCGGCGCCGGATCCTCGCGCCACGCTGTCACTCACGTTCGATCATCGGGTCGTCGATGGCGCGTACGCGGCGAGGTTCCTCGCGCGGCTCGCGGATGACCTCGCGGGGTCCACCACGACCCCACGGACCGACAACGAGATCGGCTGACTCAGGGCGCCAGAGGTCACCCAGGAGGCGTGACCGATCCGTCCGGAGGGAGGCGGGACGAGGCCTCGGGACGATCGCTCGCCCCGGGGCCCTCCCGACGTGGCGCGGCGGCTGACCTCAGTGGCCCCGCCGCCCCGCGGAGACAGCCGCACCCAGGTCCCTCACCGAGGCGTCGCGCGTCGTGAGGGGGGCGAGGCCGTACTGCGCCTCGATCGTCCGCAGGATCGAGGTCGTGTCGTACACGGTGTGGTCGACCGTGGAGGTCGTCAGGCTGCGGGCGATGAGGAGCGCGGGGATCCTCGTCCCCGGGCCGAACAGGTCAGCCTGCCCGGCACTCGCCGGGGTGCCCATGCCCGGGGGCGGGACGTGGTCCCACTGCCCGCCGAACTCGTCGTAGGTCACGAGGATGAGGGTGTTGCCCGCCTGCGGACCGCTCTCGATCGCATTGATGAGGTCGACGAGGTGGTCGCTGCCGTTCGACTCGCTCGCATAGCCCGGGTGCTCGTTCTCGACCCCGAGCGGCTTGACGAAGCTCACCTGCGGCAGCGTCCCGCTCGAGACCGCGTGCAGGAAGTCCTGCTCGTCCTGCAGATGGGCGCGATCCGGGCTGCCGGGGGCGTACCGGGCGAAGTAGTTGAACGGCTGGTGATGCGTCTGGAATGACTTGTCCGGACAGAAGGGATATCCGCCCGTGGCGCTCCCGACGGTGGCCGCCGGGGCCGAGTTCGGATCGCCGCAGGTCGGTCCGGGACCGTTCGTCCAGCCCGGCCCGCCCACGATGCCCGCCGCGTTGTCCCAGCCGCCCGAGTACCACGCCCAGCTGATCCCCGCGTCGGTCATCTCGTCGCCGATGTTCAGCGGGGTGTGGGTGTCGTCGACGGGCGGCACTTGCGCGCCGAACTGGCTCGTCGGCTGGAACGGCGGCTGGACGGTGTTCACCGCGTGGTTCCCGCAGGCGAGGCCGGCGACCGTGGTCGCATCGCCGCAGGCCTGCAGACCGGCCGAATCGCGCACGCTCGTCGCCGGCTTGTACAGCGGATAGCTCGCGTTGGGGAAGCCGGCGGCATCGAGGATCGAGTGCTGGTTCGCCGGCATGTTGGCCCATGGCAGCGCCGAGGCGGCGACCAGGTACTGGTGGTTCAGGAACGAGCCGCCGAAGGCCGCCTGGAAGAAGTGGTCGGCGATCACGTAGTTGGGCGCGCCGTTCTGGTGGAGGTACCGGTAGATGGGCAGCTGGGTCGTGTCGTAGTAGCCCATCGTCATGGCGGCCGAGTCGCTGCCGGTGATGTAGCGGTTCATCGCCCCGCCGTTCAGCTGGTATTGCTCCTGGTAGAAGCGGTGCACGAGATCGCGGGTGCAGCCGCCGGGCAGGCCGTGGCCGTTGACGATGCCGTTCGGGAAGCTGAACAGGTGATTCCGGTCGGGACACGTCGTGGCGTCGGCGGGGATGAACTGGTCGATGTTGTAGGGGGCGTTGCCGAAGTGGCTCGAGTAGGTCACCGTCGAGCCGTTGCCCAGCGTGACGGTCTCGGGACCGCAGGTCGCCGCGAGCGGCGGCGACGTCAGGTTCACGTCCTTCTGCAGGAAGCAGTCGTACGCGCTGCCGTCCTGGGCCACCTGGATCGTGTTGGCAGGCGGCGCGTCGGCGCGACCGACGACGGCCTCGCCGTTGACGGATCCCCAGTTCCCGTAGAGGTTGTCGAAGCTGTGGTTCTCCTCGTAGATGACGACCAGGTGCTTGAAGTGGCCGAGCGGGCCGCCCGGCGGCGTCGCGGTCGCAACGGCGGGAGCGAGAGCGATCGCCAGGACCGCGACGAGCCAGCTCGAGAACATCCTGGGACGCGGCACGGTTCCTCCTCTCTGCTTCGACGGACACGGTCGAGACTGCCGAGGCTACGCCCGGACGGCACCATCCGGCAAGGCCGCGACCGGGCCGCGCCGGCCGAGGAGCGGGCCGCGGGGATCCGCCGAGCGTCCAGCCGAGGCTGGCTGCCCGCCAGGTGCCCTCATCGGGTCCCTTCCGCCCAGACGGCCAGCAAGCCGAGCTTGGCGACCCGCTGGACCGCCTCGGCGCGCGTCCGGCAGTCGAGCTTGGTGAGGGCGCTGCCGACGTGCATCTCGACAGTGCGAGGGCTGATGAAGAGCGTCCGACCGATCTCCCGGCTCGTGAGGCCGTGCGCGACGTGCTGGATGACCTCGAGCTCCCGCCTGGTCAGACCTCGATCGGCCAGCCGACGCGCTTCCCGGCTGCCGAGCCGGCGCTCGGCCGGCTCGCCGAGTGCGGCCATGTCCGCCGCGATCATGACGCCGAGCGGGGTGGCGCCCAGGCGCCGGGCCGTGCGGGCAGCCGCGACCAGCGCCGCTACCCCGTCGACCCGGCGGCCGACGCGGACCAGAGCGAGACCGGCGCGCCGTCCGATCTCCGCGCGCTCGAGGGGCAGGTCACGGACGGCGATGGTTTCGAGCGCGCTGGCGAAATGCGCAGCGGCGGCGTCCACATCGCCTTCGAGCGAGGCGGTTCCGGGGGCTTCACGCACCTCGATCGGGACTCCGGCCCGGCGGCCGCCGATCCGGGGCAAGCTCCCCAGCCTCTAGTACCACCTGCCGACAGCCACGCGCCGAGGTGGCCATGGCGCGCCGAGCCACCGCCGGTCAGGCTGCCGGTCATGGCACGCCCGATGGCCTGGCTCACATCGGGACGCGCTCGAGCGTCCCTCCCGCGCCAGCGGCTGCTCGTCCTGCTCGCCGGGGGGCAGCTGCTCGCCGTCTACGCGGCGGTGCGCGCGACGGGCGGGGCGCCGAACCCGCTGGTGCACTTCGCATATGTGGCGATCGCGACCGGGGCCCTGGGCGCAGGCTGGCGCGGCGGGCTCCTCGCCGGGCTCGCCGCGGGTCTCCTCCTCGGGCCGATGATGCCCGACAGCACCGCCGCCTCGGTCGGCGTCCTCGGGCAGTGGGGCTGGGCGATCCGCCTGGCCGCCTACCTCGTAGCCGGCTGGCTCGTCGGCTGGTTCTGGGACCGTTCGCGGCGCCTCGCCGCCGTTGCCCAGCGACGTGCCGCCGAGGAGCGAGCCGCGGAGGTCTTGCTCGCCTCCGAGGATCGCCTCCGGCGGACGATCGAGGCGGCAGCGGACGGGATCCTCGTGCTCGACGCCGGAGGCCGCCTCACCCTCTGCAACGCCGCGGCCGAGCGGCTCCTCGGAGTGTCGCGGGCGGACCTCGTCGGCTCGACCGCCGGCGAGGTGGCCGCCCGGTCGGGCGTCGCGTTGCCATCCCGCGGTCTGCCGCCTGGCCCGTTCCAGGCGACCACGGACGTGGTGCTGCGCCGGCCCGACGGGACGCAGCGTCGCATCCAGGTGAGCGGGCGACCGCTCGATCCCGATCTGCCGGCGAGCGGGCTCGTCGTGAGCCTCCACGACGTCAGCGCAGAGCACGCCCTCGCTCGCGAGCGCGCAGGTCAACTGACCGAGCTGGAGCTGGCCGCCCAGGCCGCCGCGGCCGCGCCCTCGGCTTCGATCGCCGGGCACGCGCTCCTGGCGCTGTTCGCCCGTCTCCGGCCGATCATCGCGGCGGCCATCTACCTGTTCGACGACGCGGGGACCCAGCGTCTGGCGGTCTGGTCCGCGCCCGAGAGGGGCGAGCCGATCCCACCGCTCGTGCCGTCGGACCGGGCCGGCGAGCTCCGCGCCCTCGTCGCTCAGGGCCCGTTGCGCACCGACCTCGGGCGCCTGCCCGGGGGCGGCGGCGTCATCCTCGCGGAGCGCGGGGCGAGCTCGCTCCTCGTCCTGCCGCTCAGCGACGGCGGCACGCTCGTCGGCGGACTCCTGGCGGGCATGGTGCTGCCGCCAGAACCCTTGAGTCGCGACGAGGAGACGCACCTGCACGCCGTGGCCGGGCTCGCGGCGGGGATCGTCCATCGGGCGGTCGAGAACGACGAGGCGACGAGGCAGCGTGAGCGGGAGCAGATCCTCCGGGTGCTCGCGACGCCCACCCTCCTCGTCCCCCATTACCAGCCGATCCTGGCGGTCGGCGAGCGGCGGGTCGTGGGCTACGAGGCGCTCGCGCGCTTCGGCCCGGAGCCTCGCCGGCCCCCCGACGTCTGGTTCGCCAAGGCGGACTCGGTCGGCCTCGGCGCCGAGCTGCAGGCACTGGCCGTCGAGCGGGCCCGTGCCGTGGCCCAGGCGGCCGGCCTGCCCGATGGGGCGTTCCTCGCCCTCAACATCAGTCCGCGTCACGTCGCGTCGGCGCCCGTCCGGGCGACCCTGGCGGGCGACTCGCTCGGGCGGCTGGTCATCGAGATGACCGAGGAGGAGGCCGTGGCCGACTACGCCGCGTTACGCGAGGCCATCGCACCCTACCTCGCCCGCGGGGCCCGGATCGCGGTCGACGACGCCGGCGCCGGGTACGCCTCGATGCGCCACGTGACCGAGCTGCGGCCCGACTTCGTCAAGCTCGACGCCCAGCTCATCCGCGGCCTGGGCGACGACGCGGCCCGCCAGGCGCTGGTGCACGCGCTCGTCGGCTTCACGGCCGCGATCGGCGCCACGGCGATCGCGGAGGGCGTCGAGGAGCCGGCCGACCTCGCGCTGCTCGCGCGGTCCCGCCAGCCCCTCCTTGCCCAGGGCTACGCGATCGCTCGACCGGGTCCCGCCTGGCCGGCGCTCGAGCCGGCCGCCGCTCTCGGGACCACCCCGGCTCGCTGGCGGCGGGGGGCGCTGAAGCTGGCGCCGAAGACGGCGAGCGCCTGACACCGCGAACAGGCCGCGCGGCCGACGGCGTCCCTGTCGCGTCACTTCCCGTCCGACGGCACTACTGGTTCGCCCGACGTTGCGGGACACTGCCGGAGCGAGGATGGGTCGGCTGGCCGGAGCCGAGGGGCCGCCGCCATCCGCTTGGGGCTGGGAGCGAGCCACATGCACGTCAATCGATCGATCGAGATCGCCGCGCCACCAGAGCGGGTCTGGCCCCTTCTGGTCGAGCCGGACAGCGTCTGCCGGTGGTGGGTGACCCTCAAGGAGTTCCGGTACCTGAGCCAGGCGCCCCGCGGCCCGGGGGCGCG
>JAPVSP010000366.1:0-6617 GCA_047519685.1 Chloroflexota bacterium | reverse complement strand
TGGCCATCGATGGCGGGTTGAGCACGACGGCCGCATCCGCCCGATCGACGATCGGGGAGCCGATCGGCCGGTCCCCGATGATGACGGTGCAGAAGGCCGTCCCGCCGCGCATCTCGGGCCCGTACGACGGGATCCAGAGGACCTCACGGCCCTCGGCCATCGCGGCCCGGGCGAGGATGGTGCCGGCGAACAGGAGGCCCTGGCCGCCGAACCCGGCGAAGACCGTGGAGCGATCCATCGTCAGGCCTCCCTGGCGACCTTCGGCGGTCCGCCGATGCCCTTCGCTCGGTCGAGGATCACCCCGACCGGGTAGGTCAGGGCGACCTCGGCGAGGTGAGCGATCGATTCCGGCGCGGTCATGTTCCAGCCGACCGGGCAGTTCGACAGCACCTCGACGATCGCGAAGCCCTCGTCCCCGAGCTGGGCCTGGCAGGCTCGCTTGAGCATCGCCTTGAGCTTGCCGATCGAGCCGGCGTCGGCGATCGTGCCGCGCGCCGCATACGCGACCCCCGGCAGGAGCCCGAGCATCTCCGTGATGGGGAGCGGGAAGCCCGCCGTCCGGGCGTCCCGGCCGAGCGGGCTCGACGTCGTCTTCGCCCCGAGCGGGGTCGTGGGCGCCATCTGGCCGCCGGTCATGCCGTAGATGCCGTTGTTGACGAACACCGCCGTGATGCGCTCGCCGCGGGCGGCCGCGTGGACGATCTCGGCCGTCCCGATCGCCGCGAGGTCTCCGTCGCCCTGATACGTCAGGACGAACGCGTCAGGGCGAACGCGCCGGACGCCGGTCGCGACGGCGGGCGCTCGCCCGTGCGGCGCCTCGATGAAGTCGAGCATCAGGTAGTCGTAGGCGAAGACGGCGCAGCCGACCGGCGCGACGGCGATGGTGCGCGGCGCGAGGCCCAGCTCCTCGAGCAGCTCGGCGAGGAGGCGATGGACGATGCCGTGCCCGCAGCCAGGACAGTAGGAGGTGGATCGCTCGCCGAGCAACCGGGGCCGCTCGTAGACGAGACGCCGACCCGCCGGGGCCGTGGCCACGCTCATCGATCGGCCTCCTCGGGCATCGACGGGTCGAGGGGTGCGAGCCGCTCGCGCTCGTCGCACTCCGGGCGGAAGCGCTCCCGGTCGTGGACCTCATCCGCCGCGTCCGGCTCGAGCAGGCTGACCGGATCGGGCTCCATCGGCGGGAGGATGGCCTCGCGTGGCGGCCTGGCGACCGGCGGGGCCTGGGCGGTCCCGGCACGCCTGTCCGCCCGGGATCCGTCCTCGATGAGGCTGAGTGGGTCCGGCTCGGCGGCCCAGGCCGCACCGGCCCAGCCCGCCGCCTCGATGAGGCTCAACGGGTCGGGCTCGGTCGCCGGCACCGGCCAGGCGCCACCGAGGACCAGCTCGATGGGGTCGGGCGGCTCGACGATCGCCGGGGCGGCGGCGCGGGGCTCGGTGACGGCATCGAGCCGGCGGAGCGCATCCACGACGTCGCCCGGCGTCGGGACCATCCCGCCGGTCCGTCCATGGAAGCAGACCGGCGCGGCCCCCTCGACGGCGAGCCGGACGTCCTCGACGAGCTGGCCGGCGGAGAGCTCGACGACCAGGAAGCCGCGCGTCCGTGCCGCGAGGCGAGCGAGCGCCAGGTTCGGGAACGGCCAGAGGGTGATCGGGCGGAACAGCCCGACCCGCAGGCCGGCCTCCCGAGCCCGCTCCACCGCCGTTCGGGCGACCCGCGCGGCCGTCCCGTAGGCGACGAGCACGAGCTCGGCGTCGTCGAGTCGCTCGCCGGCATAGCGGACCTCGGCCTCGACGATCGACCGGTACTTCTCCTGGAGGTGGATGTTGTGAGCCTCGAGCTCCTCGGGCCGGAGATGGAGCGACCGGACGACCCGAGGCGGCCGGCCGTCGGCACCGCTCACGGCCCAGTCGTTCGCCGGTCGAGGCGGGCAGCGGTACGTCGGGACGACCGGCTCCATGGCCTGGCCGAGGATCCCGTCGGCGAGCAGCATGACCGGTGTGCGGTAGCGCTCCGCGAGCTCGAAGGCGTCGGCCACGAGCGCCATCGCCTCGCCGATCGAGGAGGGGGCCAGCACGGGGACTCGGTAGTCGCCGTGTCCGTGCCCCTTGGTCGCCTGGAAGTAGTCGGACTGGCTCGGCCCGATGCTCCCGAGGCCGGGGCCCCCGCGCATGACGTTGACGAGGACCACCGGGACCTCGGAGCCGGCCATGTAGCTCATCGCCTCGCCCATGAGGCTGATCCCGGGGCTCGAGGAGCTGACGAGGACCCGCGCGCCGGTCGAGGCGGCGCCGAGCGCCATGGTGATCGCACCCAGCTCGCTCTCGGCCTGCACGAAGGCCCGCCCGAGCTCGGGCATGCGCCGGGCCATCCACTCGAGCAGCTCCGCCTGGGGCGTGATCGGGTAGCCGAAGTACGCGTCGCAGCCGGCCTGGATCGCGGCCTCGGCGATCGCCTCGTTCCCCTTCATCAGCACCCGCTCGGTGGACGGCGTCCGCGCCGCCTCGGGGACGGGGGCCGCGCCCGGCGAGCCCGCCGCATCCAGCGTTGCCACGGTCCCGGCGAGGAGGGCGATCGGGACGCCGGGATCGGCGACGGACCGGTCCCGGAGGTCGGTGGCCACGTCACGCCTCCTTCGGTCGGGCGTAGATGGTGAACACGGCGTCCGGGCACACACGCGCGCAGATCGCGCAGCTGGTGCAGCCGGCCGCGTCGGTGAGCCGGACAGGGTGGTACCCGAGCCGGTTCACGCAGGTCGTATCGAGGGCGAGGACGCCGTGGGGGCAGGCGGTGATGCAGAGCTCGCACCCCTTGCAGCGGTCGGCCTCGACCTCCAGGGGCACCGGAGGCCCGGTTCGATCGGTCGCCGATGCGAGGCGGGCGGACGGGACGAGTTCGGGCGCGACTGCCATGGTCGGACGCACCTCCGAGCCAAGCCTGCCCTCGACCCCGGCAGGCGGCGAGGGCCGAACGGAACGTCGCGGCGGGCGGACCGGACCGCCTCGTGGGGTCAGTGTCGGCCGACCACCCGTCGGCGCGGAGGAGAGCCGGCAAGCTCGCGAAGGCGCGCGACGAGCTGGCGCTCGGTCAGTGGACCGGCGGGCTCGGCGAGAACGGCTCGCTCCCGGCCGTGATGACGATCGTCATCACGCAGGGCGCGGGCGAGGTCCTCTCGCGCCGTGCCGGGCCCGAGGACGTGGACCGCCGACTCGGGTGGGATCGTCCCGGCGACCCGCTCGAGGAACGCGCGCCGATGCGCGAGACGATCTCGGTCGATGAGGTCGGCCACCGGACCGCCGCCCCCGTGCCGAACGGTCGGATCGTGCCGCACGCGGCCGGTCGAGCGGTGATGGTTGGGGACGTCCGAGACCAGGGTCTGAAGCACAGCCGTCCCGGACCAGCGGGCGATGACGGCTCGATCGCTATCGAGCCAGACGAGGGTGGTCTTCGTCGGATGGCCCGCGCCCGGACCCGGCTCCGGCTCGAGGCGATCGATCGTCGTCGACTCGCCGCGGGCAGGGCGCGTCAGCGGGCCCATGCCGGCCCCCGGTAGCGGGTGTCGGCCAGATCGGCGTAGGTGACGCGCGCGGCCCGTTCCCACCCGCTCCGGTCGACGTGGACGGTGAAGTGGTGGCTGCCGGCGTGGAAGGTGATCTCGGGATCGTCCCGGACCGCGAAGTCGGCGACGACCCGGACATCGAACAGATCGCCGATCGGGGGCATCGTCCCGACCTCGCAATCGCTGGCGAACTCGAGCATCTCCGGCTCGCTGAGCAGGCGAACCTTGGGCGTGCCGACCGCGTGCGCCGCCTTCTCGAGGTCGACATGGTCGACCGCGTCGACGACGACGAGCACCCGCTGCCCCTCGGCCGTCTCGAGCGCGAGGGTCTTCGCGAAGCGCCGAGGATCGACCCCCTCGATCTCGGCGGTCTCGCGAGCCGTGAAGGTCAGGGGGTGCTCATGGAGCTCGTATTCGACCCCATGGCCGGCCAGCCAGTCGAGCAATCGCGCGTGCGGGCCGGTCGTCGGACCTCGCTCCGTCAGGGCCATCGCATACCTCCTTCCGGGTCCGAGAGGCGTATCTCCGCCGCGCGGGACACTGGCGCCGCAGGGCTGGGACGCAGCCCGGCGATCGGGCTCATCGTGCCGCCGTACCGTTGGCCGGCCCAGTGTCCGGGGGCACGGTCGCTCGGGACCGATGGCACGAAGGGCGGGACCCGGGGGCCGACTCATGCCGCCATCCGCCGGTGCGCTGCCGATGGGCCGGAGGTCCCGCGATGGCGGGCCCGTCGGCAGGTCCGCACGCCTCCGTCGCCCGGGTCTCATCCGTTGACGGAGCGTGCATCGGGCGCGCCGCCGGTCGACCACTGGGAGCGCGACGGATCGATGTCGAGCATCTTCTCCGGCTCCGGGCTCGTCGCCCGGTCGGACGCCCAGGAAGCCCGCGACGGCGGCTGGGATGTCCGGAGGGTCGCGGAGTGACGCGAACCGACGGCCCGCTCCTCGTGCTGGGGGTCGGCAACGTGCTGCTCCGGGACGAGGGGGTCGGGGTCAGGGTCGCCCGGGAGGTCGAGGCCCTCGGGCCCGGGGCGCTGCCGCCGGGCACCGCGATCGTCGACGGGGGCACGCTCGGGCTCGACCTGCTGCCGCTGATCGAGGACGCCGCCGCGCTCGTCCTGATCGACGCCGTGGACCTGCGGGCCGCTCCGGGCGCTGTCCGGGTCCTCCGCGAGGACAAGCTCCGCTCCGCCCTCGGCCGGCACATGTCCTCGCACCAGGTCGGCATCGGGGATCTCCTCGCCGCCGCGCGTCTCGCGGGAACGCTGCCCGAGCAGGTCGCCCTCGTCGCGATCCAGCCGGAGCGCGTCGAGATTGGGCTGGAGCTCACGCCGGCGATCGAGGCGACGGTCCCGACCGCGGTGGCGCTCGTCCGGGACGAGCTCGCCGCCCTGGCGGCGGGGCGGGGCGGCCGGGCCGGATGGACGAGTCGATCGAGATCGAGCGGGCCCCACGGAGGGGAGCCCTCCGACCCACGGATCGGTGACCGAGGGCCCTCGGTCACCGAGGGATCGGCGGCGCAGGCTGGGGTCATGGCAGGGTACGGCCTCGACGCGACCGCCGACGCCGGACTGGTGCGTCCCGATGCCAAGGTCACCTGACGCGGTCCGAGTCGCTCGGGCGATCGAGGTCGACGGGATCGTCCAGGGCGTCGGGTTCCGTCCGTTCGTCTACCGGCTGGCCCGTGAGCTCGGGCTCGATGGCGTCGTCCGGAATGCCGCCGGCCGTGTCGAGATCGAGGTGGCCGGCGCCGTCAGCGCGCTGGACTCGTTCGCCGTCCGGCTGACGAGCGACGCCCCGCCCAGGTCCCACGTCGAGCGGGTCTCCGTCCGGGCCGTGGACGAGGCCGGGGGTCCGGTGCCGGGATCCGGCTTCGTCATCGTCGAGAGCGTCGCCTCGGCCTCGGCCGAGCGGCTCTTCCCGCCCGACATCGCGACCTGCGACGACTGCGTCCGAGAGCTCTTCGACCCGGCCGACCGGCGCTACCGCTATCCGTTCATCAACTGCACCGACTGCGGCCCTCGGGCGACCATCATCGAGGAGCTGCCGTACGACCGAGCCCAGACCTCGATGCGCGACTTCCCGCTCTGCGAGGCGTGCGCGGGCGAGTATCGCGACCCGCTCGATCGCCGGTTCCACGCCGAGCCCCTGGCCTGCCCGACGTGCGGCCCGCAGCTGGCCTATCGCCGGCCCGACGACCCGGCTCCGAGCGCCCGCGAGGGCAGCGCGCTGGCCGCGGCCGTGCGCGACCTGGTCCAGGGGAGGATCGTCGCGGTCAAGGGCCTCGGTGGCTACCATCTCGCGTGCGACGCGACCGACGAGGCCGCCGTGACCCGGCTGCGCGATCGCAAACGGCGCTGGGCGAAGCCGTTCGCCGTGATGGTCCGCGACCTCGACGCGGCGCGCGCGATCGCCCGCCTGTCGCCCGCCGAGGCCCGGCTGCTGGCCGGCCCGGCCCGGCCGATCGTCCTCGCCCGACGTCGCGACGACCCGGCGCTCGCCGTGGCCCCCGCGGTGACCAACGGGAACCGGCGGATCGGCCTGTTCCTGCCATACACGCCGCTCCACCACCTCCTGCTCGAGGCCGTCGGGCGGCCGATCGTCCTGACGAGCGGCAATCTGTCGGACGAGCCGCTCGTGACCGACGACGCCGACGCGCTCCTCCGGCTCGCCGGCCTGGCCGATGCCTTCCTGCAGCACGATCGTCGGATCCGCGCCCGCTACGACGACTCGGTGACCCGGCTGGTCGGACGCGACGGCGACGGCCGCGAGTCGATCGTCCGACGCGGCCGCGGATACGCCCCCGGGCCGCTCGAGCTGCCGGTCGCCCTGCCGGCCGGGACGGCCCTCCTTGCGGTCGGGGCCGAGCTCAAGCACACGTTCACCCTGGCGTCGGGCGGCCGCGCTCACGTCGCCCCGCACATCGGCGACCTCGAGGACCTCCTCACGCATCGGGCCTTCGAGGAGAACCTCGCTCATCTCTCCCGGCTCCTCGCCCTCGAGCCGGGCTGGGCGGCCCACGACCTCCACCCGGCGTACCTGTCGACCCAGTACGCGG
>JAPVSP010000365.1:0-1752 GCA_047519685.1 Chloroflexota bacterium | reverse complement strand
AGAGCTGGCCGTGGCGATGGCGCACGGCTACGCGAAGGCGACGGGAAAACCTATGGCCGCGATTGTGCACGACGTCGTCGGCCTGCTGCACGCTGCGATGGCGGTCTATTACGCCTACCTCGACCGCGTGCCGGTCCTCGTGATGGGGGCGACGGGGCCGATGGACCCCACCCGCCGGCGGCCCCACATCGATTGGATCCACACGGCGGTGCCGCAGAGCGGGGCCGTCCGGGACTTCACGAAGTGGGACTATCAGCCCAACGGCGCCGAGGACGTCGTCGACGCGTTCGCCCGAGCCTACCGGATCGCGATGACCGATCCCCAGGGACCGGTCTATCTCTGCTACGACGCGGGCTTCCAGGAGGACCCGCTCGAGGATACGCCCGCGATCCCGGCGCCCGAGACGGTGCTGCCGACCCGCCTGCACGGGGACGCGGCCGCTCTGGCGCGGCTGGCCGAGTGGCTGGTCGCGGCCGAGGCCCCCGTCATCGTGGCCGAATACGTGGGGCGGCGGAGCGAGGCGGTCGGCTCCCTCGTCCGGCTGGCGGAGTTTCTCGGCACCGCCGTGCTCGACCGGGGCGCCCGCTTCTGCTTTCCGAACGAGCACCCGCTGAACCTGACCGGCGCCGAGGACATCCTCGCGTCCGCCGACCTCGTGCTCGCCCTCGACGTCCGCGACCTGCACGGCGCGATCTCCCGGGTCAACCGCGTCACCCGCCGGACCGAGCCGGCCGTCCCCGCGGGATGCCGGCTGGCCGAGATCGGCTACGGCGACCTCGGGATCCGGAGCTGGTCTCAGGAGTTCCAGAAGCTGCAGCCGGCCAATCTGGCCATCCTGGGCGACACGGCCGCAGCACTCCCGGAGCTGCTGGCCCGGTGCCAGGCCGTGGCCCGCCCCGAGGATCTGCGGCGGTTCGCAGCGCGCGCGGAGCGGCACGCGTCCGCGCACGCGAAACTCCGGGCTGCCTGGGCCGCCGAGGCGCAGGCGGCGGCGGAGGCCGAGCCGATCGCGACGGCGCACCTGGCCCACGAGGTGGGGGAGGCGATCCGCGGATCCGACTGGGTGCTCACGGCCAACACGGTCGGCGACTGGGCGCGCCGCCTCTGGTCGTTCGAGCGGCCCGGGTGCCATCCCGGCAAGAGCCTGGGCACGGCCACCCAGATCGGCATCTCGCTCGGCGTTGCCCTCGCCCACCGCGGCACCGGCCGGCTGGTGGTTGACCTGCAGCCCGACGGGGACCTGATGTACGACGCCGGGGCGCTCTGGATTGCCGCCCACGACCGGATCCCGATCCTGCTCGTCATGTACAACAACCGCGCCTACTACAACGACTGGGACCACCAGATCCTGATGGCGCGGGAGCGCGGGCGCGACGAGGCGATGGCCTACCTCGGCATGGAGCTGGACCGGCCGGCGCCGGACTTCGCGATGCTGGCCCGCTCCTTCGGCTGGCACGCGGAAGGGCCGGTCGCGCGCCCCGGAGACGTGCGGGCGGCCGTGGCCCGCGCCCGCGACGTCGTGCTCGGGGAGGGCCGCCCGGCCCTCGTGGACGTGGTGACCCGGTTCCGTTGAGGTCGGCGGGGGGCTCGTGTGCGCAGGGCCCAGGAGTAGGATCAGGAGGGTGAAGAGCGTCTATGAGCCCCGAGGCCGATGAGGCGTCGTCTGACTCCAGCCGCCAATTTCTTCGTCATTGCGTTGCTACGCTGGCGTACCGAGGGGGAAAGGCTCTGCGTGGTGCGCCCGCCGGCTTT
>JAPVSP010000364.1:0-1960 GCA_047519685.1 Chloroflexota bacterium | reverse complement strand
CTTATGTTGAGCGTCAACCGCTGGAAGCGGGGGTCGCGGAGCAACACGGCCAGCCCCGCGTTCTCGGTCTTGCGGTTCTGACCGCTCTTCTGGAACTTGGCTTCGAGAAGCTCGGGCTTCCCTTCCACAATCGGACTCTCCGGACGAGAGCCCGATGATCGGCTCTGGCACCGTGGGGATCAAGACCCCTTTCCACCCCTATCCCAGCTCCGGCAGCACCTGCAGGTCCGACTGCGCCCCCGCGAACAGGTCCCCCACCTCGGACACCCGCTCGACCATCGTCCGGATCGTCCAGCGGTTCGGGCGGAGTGACGGGTCGTCCAGCTCGGCCCAGGCGATCGGCGCCGAGACCGGCGCCCCGGCCGCGGGCCGCACGGCGTACGGGGCGACGAGCGTCTTGATGTAGGTGTTCTGGGTGTAGTCGAGGCGCGCCCGACCGCCCCGCTCGGCGACCGACCACTCCCACGACACGAGGTCGGGCACGATCGAGCCGACGGCCCGCGACACGCCCTCGACCCAGGCCGAGGTCTCCTCGAACGTGTAGCGCGGCTCGACCGGGATCCAGACCTGGATGCCGCGCCGGCCGGTCAGCTTGGGGTAGCCGCGGACGCCGAGGTGCCCGAGCGCCGTCCGGTACAGCCGCGCGATCGCCAGCGTCTCGCCCCAGGTCGTCGCGGTCCCCGGGTCGATGTCGATGAGCGCGAACGTCGGCGTCAGCGGGTCCTGCAGCCGCGACGTCCAGGCGTGGACCTCGAACGCGGCGAGGTTCCCGAGCCAGCACAACGTGGCGGTCCGGTCGGCGACGACATGCTCGTTCGCCTCCCGCGTCCCGACGCCCACCTCGCGCCAGCGCCGGAGCCACCTGGGGTCCGTCGGCTTGAGATCCTTCTGCCAGAACCCGGGCGCCGTGGCGCCGTCAGGGTAGCGGTGCAGGTTGAGCGGCCGCTCGGCGAGGTGCGGCAGCATGACCGGTGCGATCCGCGCGAAGTACGCGATGAGCTCGCGCTTGGTGACCGGCGCCCCGGCCGGGCCCACCGGTGCCTCGGCCGAGGCCTCCGACCCGCCCGAGCCCTCCGGCCGACCGCGGCCCTCCTGCGGCGGGAACAGGACCTTGTCGAGATTCGTGAGCCGCAGCTCCTGGCCGCCGACGTGCCAGTGGCCGCTCGTGCCGAGCCGCTCGAGCCTCGCCAGCTCCTCGGGGGTCGCGGCGGCCCACGCGGGCTCCGCCGGACGCTCGAGGGAGGATTGCTCGGCCGCCCCCCGCTCGGCCGGACGGTGCCGAGCCCGCCGGCCAGCGATGGCCGGGCCGGCCTGCGCCGGCTCGACCTGCCGCTCCGCCTCGGCTCCGGCTGTCCGGCTCGAGACCGCTCGCTCCCGGGTCACCTGGGTCGGCTCGCGGCCCTCTTCGATCCCCGTGTAGGCCGTCTGGCGGACGAGGTCGTCTCGGGTCCAGCCGCCGAGCTCGGCCCGGATGACGATCTCGGGCCGGACCCAGCGGGCCAGGCGCAGCTCGGGGCGCGGCTGTGGGGCGGGTTCGAAGGGGCAGGCGTCGGTCGCCAGGGCGTCGAGCCGGTCCCGCAGCGTCTTCCGCGTCCGCGCGTCGAAGCCCGAGCCGACCTTGCCGGCGAACCGCAGCCTGCCCTCGTCGTACACGCCGACGATGAGCGCCCCGAGGTCCTTCGCGTTGCCCTCGCCCGGGGTCCAGCCGCCGACGACGAGCTCCTGCTCGGGCCGCGCCTTGATCTTCAGCCAGGTCGGCGAGCGCCGTCCGGGCTCGTAGCGGCTCCGGCGGTGCTTGGCGACGATGCCCTCCAGGCCCTGAGCCGCGGCCGCCTCGAAGAAGGCCTTGCCGTCCCGCTCGACGTGGGAGGCGTAGCGGACGCGGGTCCCCTCCCTGAGGACCGAGCGGAGGAGGCGCTTGCGATCCTCGAGCGGGACCTTGAGCAGCGAGCGGCCGTCG
>JAPVSP010000363.1:0-5272 GCA_047519685.1 Chloroflexota bacterium | reverse complement strand
GGGGTGATCCCCGGGCGTCGGGTGGCCCTGCGCCTGGGTCGGGAGGGTCGGCGCGGTCGGAGCGCCGGACCCGCCCTGACCGCCGACCGCCTCGCTCGCGCGGTTGAGCCCGGTGTCGCCGTTCTCGACCATGTCGATGACCTTCTGGAGAGCGGCCGTCGCGTGCGGGTCGACGTTCGGGTTCGCCTGGAGCCTGGCGAGCACCCCGTCGAGGACGTCGAGCAGACGGGCCTTGTTCGCCGCCAGCCGGGCCTGGATCGTCGCGACATCCTTCCCGATCGCCGGGTCGGCGACGTTCGGCGTCGTGGCGCTCGAGGTTGCCGCGGTCGCGTGACCCTGGCCAAGGTCGGCCGCCGCCGGCAACGCCACCTGGGTCGCGAAGGCGGTCGCCGCCGTCAGCGTCGCCACCGCCAGCACGGTCTTGACGACGCCCAGCGCCTTGAGCAGTCCGAGCATGTGTCGAGTCTCCTGATGGTCCCCGAGATGGTCGACGTGGCGGCGACCCGCGCCGGATCGCCGTTGCGTTCCAGGTGTCCACGACAACGAACCGGGGCCCTGGACGTTACGCGGCCGGTTCCCGTCGGCACCGCGGGAACTCGGCCAGGCAGCCGGCCCCGGGCCGGAAGCCGCTCGCGCACGCGCCACCCCGCAGGGCGGCTGCACGGCCGAGTCCGGTACGGTGCCTCCATGCACCGGCCGGCGCGCCCGCGAGCTTTACAGCCGCCCGCCGAGGTCGTACACCTAACATCCATCCGCGCGGGAGGCGTCGACGCGCGCGTCCCCACTCCGGCCGCCTATGGGACCGCGCCGAGCCACTGGCGAGACCGCCCCGCCCGCGACCACAGCGACGCACGCCATCCTGCGGGGAGCATGGCTCGGCGTCGCGGTCGTCGTGCCACATCGGCAGTCGGAGGTTCGAAACCGTGTCCCACGACCGGAGTCCCTGGCGCAACGTCGCCGCCCTCGTCCCATCGGTCGCGCTCGCCCTCGTCCTCGTCGGACCGGCGGTCGCGGTCGACCAACCTCTCCCTCTCCCGGTCACCCACCTGCGATTCGACTCGGTCGGCGGCGTCGTTGCCGCCGATCCGGCTGGGGCGCTTGGGGTCGCCAGCCTGAAGAACCCGCCGAGTCCCATCTGCGCGACACCGACGTCCGGCGCCGCGAACGTCAACACCGACTGCGAGGGCAAGGCGCCCCACAACGAGACGAGCATCGCGGTCAACCCGACGGACCCCCTCAACCGGATCGGCAGCGCCAACGACTATCAGCTGATCCTGAGCTCGGGCGGCACCATCTACGAGACGATCTACTCGCGGGCGCACGTCACCTTCGACGGCGGGCAGACCTGGACGACCTATCCGATCAACTACAACAGCTACGTCGCCACCGGCGATCCGGCGGTCGCCTTCGACGCGGCCGGCAACGCCTACCTGGCGACGCTGGGCTTCCTCTTCTCGCAGGGCAACGGCTGCTGCACGAACCCGGACATCCTCGTCGCCCATTCGAGCGACGGCGGCCGGACCTGGCCGACGCCGACGCGGGTCGCGTCGGGCACCGGCAGCTTCGGTAGCGCGGGCATCTTCAACGACAAGGAATACGTGGCCGCCTGGGGCAACGGGAATGCCATCGTGACCTGGACGGTCTTCGTGGACGGGATCCGGGGCAGCTACGTCAGCTCGGCCATCTTCGCGTCGGTGACGCACGACGGCGGCCGGACGTGGACGGCGCCCGCTTCCATCTCCGGCTCGGCGCCCTTCTGCATCGGCGCCCAGGGCGGCAACGCGTGCGATCAAAGCCAGGCATCGGTGCCGGTCGTCGCCGCGGACGGTTCGATCTACGTGGCCTTCCTCAACACCGCGAACCTGTCGACCGGGCGCGACCAGTACCTGGTAGTGAAGGTCGATCCGACGACCGGTCGGCGTGTCGCCGGCCCGTTCAAGGCCGCCGACGTCGTCGACGGCTTCACCGACTATCCGATCAACATCGACGGCCGCCAGACCTACCAGGACAGCCAGTTCCGGAGCTGGTCCGCCGGCAACCTGGCCGCCGATCCCGCCAACGCGAACCATCTCGCCGTCATCTGGTCGGACATGCGGAACAGCACGCTGCCGGCGCCCGCAGACCCGTACGCCGCGCACACCAACTCCGACATCGTCGTCAGCCAGTCCTTCGACGGCGGGGCGACCTGGTCGGCGCCGTCGGCGATCGGAGCCAGCGGCGACCAGTTCATGCCATGGGGCGCGTACGACGCGACGGGGCGACTTCGGATCGGCTACTTCGACCGCTCGTACGACCCGGCCAACCACGCCTATGGCTATACCCTTGCGTCGGAAAAGCATGCCGGCGCGCTCGACTTCGGCTTCGCCCAGCTGACGACGACGCTGTCCGATCCGACGAACCACGATCGCTGGTTCTCCGGCCGAACGCCCAACCCGGCGTTCCCGAACCCGACGACGTTCCTGGGCGACTACAGCGGGATCGCCGCAGGAAGCGGGGTCGCCGCCCTCTGGACGGACATGCGACTCCAAGCGTGCTTCACGACCCGCTGCGGCGCCGGCGAGGACGCGTTCTACGCGAGCGCGCCCTGAGCGAAGCGGCTGCACGCCGACCCCGACCCGGCAGTCGCCGGGTCGGGGTCGGATCCTGTCCGTCGTGACCGGGCCGAGTCGTGCTCAGGGGAGGGGAGTGGGATGCCGGCCTCGCTCGAGCGCGACTCCGCGATCGAGGCCGGAGGCGATGCGCATCGAGCAGGCGGCCGGCCCATTCCATGCCCGGCTGACCATCCAGGTCATCGAGGCGGGCGTCTGTCACCCGTGAGCCGGGGCCGGCCGGCCTCCGAGCCAGCGCCCCGCACCCGAAGCGAGGAGCGTGAGATGAGCGAGTCCTCCGAGCCCGTCGCGCGGCTCGTGCGCTCGCGAGCGGCCTATGAGGGAAAGCAGGGTCTGACCTACAGCGCCGGGGTCTTCTCCGACAACGTCGGGGCGCAGCGCCTGTGCATGCACCTCCTGCGCATCCCGCCCGGCGGGCGTGCGAAGGCGCACGTCCATGAGGGCCACGAGACGGCGATCTACCTCATCTCCGGCGAGGCGACCGTCCTGCACGGAACTGGGCTGCGTCATCGGGACGACATGCAGGCGGGCGACTTCCTGTACATCCCGGCCAACGTGCCGCACCTGCCCATCAACCCGAGTCCCACCGAGACGGCTGTCGCGGTGCTGGCGCGGACCGACCCCAACGAGCAGGAGAGCGTGGTCCTGCTGCCCGAGCTGGACCAGGCCGCGGGCTAGCGCGGCGTCGTGCCCTACGGGCCGATCGTCAGCCCGCCGACCTGGCTCATCCCGGCGATCCCGGTCCCGAGCGTGCCGGCGGCGAAGCCGAAGCTGCCGGCCTTGACCGGGAACGTCGCGATCCAGACGGACCTGCCGCCCAGCATGGCCTGCTGGACGTCGGCGGGCGAGACCGGACCCGAGCCGTCGGTGGGCCAGAAGTCGAGCGACGACGAGCCGCCGGGGGCCGTGAAGATGACCTGCACCAGGCCGGGCTGCGGGACGCTCGCGTAGAGGAGATCGATGGGGATCGGCGGGCTCGCGAGCGGCCCCGGACTGGCCCCGCTCGGGTAGGTCCCGGGCAGGCCCGGCGGACAGCCCGTGGGCACCGGGACGAGCAGGCAGATGCCGAAGTTCGGGACCACGATCGAGCCGCCGATGCTGGCCGCGAGCCTGGACAGGATCGAGACGTCCGACGGGATGATCGGCGGCTTGCTGCCCGACGACCCGCTCGGCGCGCTCGACGGGCTCGGCAGCGGCACGGCGGTCGGCGAGGCCCCCGGCGATGCGCTCGGGCCGGCGGACGCCCCGGCCGAGGGCGACGGCAGGGCCGGGATGGACGGCGACGGCCCCGGGCCGCTCGTCGGGAACGCCTCGGGCGGCAGCGTCCGGTAGTTGGCCGGCGGGGTCAGGCCGCCGGGGAAGGCCCAGGCGGTGACCATCGACCCGCTGCCGAAGGCCGTCGCGAACGCCTCGATGGCGTCGGCCGGGAGCCAGTCGCCCTTGTACCCGGCCCACGGCCGCCCGATCGGGTCGATGACGTAGTAGGCCGCCGGCTGGCCGCCCTGCGGCGGGCGGAAGCCGTCGATGTAGATGGCGTGGGCGTCGACGAAGTCCTTCTGCAGGCGCAGATCGACCGGGAGCTGGCCGTAGATGCCCTGGAGGATCGCGCCGGCCCCGGCGTAGATCAGGGCGCGGAACTGGAGCGGCGTGAGCGCGCCCTCGGCGAAGTGGACGCCCCAGCCGTTGCCGACCGCCGCGTTGACCTGGTCGAGGTTGGTGCCGGTGGGGCCGTTGTTCGACTGGAGCCCGCGGAGCTGGCTGCCGGTCGTGACGATGCCGTAGCCCAGGCGGGCGAGCATCGCGCCCGAGGCCATCGTGCAGTCATAGCCCTGGAGGGGACCGCCGTCGAACTGCGAGATCGGCGGGACGCGGGGGTAGCCGCTCGGGTTGATCCAGGCCGGGCGGGCGTCGGAGGTCGCCGGCGGTGTGGGGTTGGACGTGTACGAGGTGAGCTGGATGCCCTGGTTCGCCGGCGGGGCCTGGAGCGGGATGAGCGTCCCCCCGCCGGTGACGGTCTTGAAGGCGACGGGTACGCTGCCGGCCGGGGTCTGGTAGAGGGTCGAGGGGCCGGCCACGGCGCTGGACCTGGGGCCGGACTGGAGGGCGGCCGAGGCGCCCAGGGTCCCGCCCATCCCGACGGCGGCCGCCAGGACGAACTTCAGGATCGTGGTGGGGAGGGGGATACGCATGTCAGCAGCCCCCAGCCGCAGGGATTTGCTCGCTGATGGGCTGATTGGGCGTCGGCGTGAACGTCGCCTGACCCCCGGCACTGTCGGTGACCACGACATCCCACGGTAGGTTCACGCTCAGGGTTCCCGGCGGAAGCGATGCCCATTTCCACGGCGCAGCAACGATCGGGCCGACCCACAAGCTGCCCTTGAGTACGAGAGGCGGTGACGTCTGAAGCCCCGTGTTGTAGGGCGTGTATTCGACGACCACGGAGCTGATCGTGGCGCCCGCGTTGTTGCTCGTGGCCGTCACGTAGATCACGGGCGGGTTCGGCGCGGTGAGCTGGTAGCAGGCGGAGCTGTAGTACACGGTGTTCGGGGCGTAACGCGTGATCGAGCCCGAGGGTGGCACTGGCGTCGGGGTGGGCGATGGTGAGGGCGACGGGCTTGGCGAAGGGCTCGGCATCGGCGTCGGCGTCGGCGTGGGCCTCGGCG
>JAPVSP010000362.1:0-2077 GCA_047519685.1 Chloroflexota bacterium | reverse complement strand
GTCCGCCGCGTCCTCTCGAGCGGCGAGTGGACGATCTCGCGCGGCGGGCCCGCCGGGACGGGCAGCGCCGGCGGTGCCCCGGGGTGTGCGAGCCGGGACCCGGCGAGCGCGGCCTGCCGTCGCCCGAGGTCCGACAGGGGCGTCTCGGACCGTCCCTGGAACCGCCCCTCGACGATCCACTCCGTCTCGCCGTGCCGGAGCAGGACGAGCGTCGCGTCGAGCCCCTCCGGGACGAGCGGCCCGCCGGCCGACCGGCGCTCGCCGGCGCTCAGCGCTCGGACCCCAGGCGGACGACCCAAAGGTCGAGGACCGCGTCGAGGGCCCGGATCGCTTCGGCGACGGCCGGCGGCACGTCGTCGTCGAGGGCGAGGATCATGAACGCATCCTCGCGCGGGGCCCGGCGCGCGAGGTGCATCGCGCTGATGTTCACGTCGGCCTCCCCGAGCATCAGCCCGATCCGGCCCATCGTGCCGGGTCGGTCCCTGTGCCGGGTGATGAGCATCGTGTCGGCCGGTGCCATGTCCAGCCAGTAGTCGTCCAGGCGAACGAGGCGCGGCTCCCCGGCGGCGATGGTGCCGGCGATCGTGATGGTCCGACCGTCGACCTCTCCCCGGAGCGTCAGCAGCGCGGCGTACGCGCCGGCCTCGGTCGTCTTCCGTTCGACGAGCCTGATCCCGCGGGCCTTCGCCAGCGTCGGGGCGTTGACCAGGTTCACCCGCTCGGTCGTGACCTTCTCGAGGAGGCCACGCAGGGCGGCCGCGGCGAGCGGCGTCGCATCGTGGGTCGCGAGCTCGCCGGCGATGTCGAGCGTCAGCGTCCGGACGCCGGTCCGCGCGAACTGCGCGAAGAACCGGCCGAGCGTCTCGGCCAGCGGGAGGTACGGGGCGAGCGCCTGCGCCGTCTCGGGGGTCAGGAGCGGCGCATTGACCGCGTAGCGCGCCGGCCGACCGTCGAGCACGTCGAGGATCTGGGCCGCGACCTCGGTCGCGACGAGGATCTGCGCCTCCGCCGTCGAGGCGCCCAGGTGCGGCGTGAGGACCGTGTTGGGCGCGGCCAGGAGGGGCGAGGCGGTGGGGGGCTCCTGCTCGAACACGTCGATCGCGCCTCCCGCCAGACGACCGTCGGTCAGGGCGGCCGCCAGGGCCGCCTCGTCGACGACGCCGCCGCGGGCGACATTGAGGAGGAACGCCGTCGGTCGCATCTTCGTGATCGCCCCCGCGTCGATGAGGCCGCGCGTCTCACGGGTCACGGGCACGTGGACGGTCACCACGTCGGAGCGGGCGAGCAGGTCATCGAGCTCGACGAGCTCGACGCCGTGGTTGGCCGCCTGCTCGGCCGAGACGTACGGGTCGTGCCCCAGGATGGTCATCTCCATCGCCCGGGCACGGTCGGCGATCGCCAGGCCGATCTTGCCGAGCCCGACGATGCCCAGGGTCTTGCCCCGGAGCTCGGTCCCCGTGAACTGCGCCCGCTTCCACTCGCCGCGGCGGACCGACGCGTCGGCCGCCGGGATCCGCCGGGCGAGCGAGTAGAGGAGGGCGAGGGTGTGCTCGGCGGCCGCGATCGTGTTGCCGGTCGGCGCGTTCACCACGACGATGCCCGCCCGCGTCGCGGCGTCGAGGTCGACATTGTCGACGCCGACCCCGGCCCGACCGATGACGACCAGCCGGGAGCCCGCGCCGATGAGCGCTGCGTCCACCTGGACCTGGCTGCGCACGACGAGCGCGTCGTAGTCGGCGAGGATCGCCGCGAGCTCGGCGTGGGAGAGACCGGGACGGACGTCGACCTCGTGCTGGGCCCGCAGGAGGTCGAGGCCCTCGGCGGCGATTGGCTCGGCGACCAGGATCCTCACACGCTGGTCCCGGCCCCGGCGGGGGCGGGGGCGCGCAGCTCCCCGGCCCCGCCGGCCACCTCGTCGGCGGCGAGCCCGGCGGCCTGCGCCGCCGCCACGGCCGCGCCCGGCGTGACGTCCCGTCCGAGCTGGATCGACGCGGCCTCGAGGGCGCTCACGACGCCGAGGATCTCGTCGAGCGTGACCGAGCCGAGGTGGCCGACCCGGAAGACCCGTCCGGCCAGC
>JAPVSP010000361.1:0-1929 GCA_047519685.1 Chloroflexota bacterium | reverse complement strand
GTCGCCCACATGCGCGAGCTGTGGCAGCCGCGCTTCTTCGACCGCGGCACGTGGGAGCAATGGGAGGCCGGCGGCCGAGCGGGGCCCGAGGAGCGGGCGCGCGAGTTCGCCCGCCAGACGCTGGAGCGCCACGAGCCGCTCGCGCTGCCGGACGGGGTCGAGGCCGAGCTGGGGCGGATCGTCGCGGCGCGGACGAACGAGGTGCTGGCGCTCTCCTGAGTAGCCCTATGTCAAGCCGCCTTCGCGAGGACGATCCGCTGAAGGGCGCGATGACCGGCCGGGTCGTATGGCACGCGGTCCTGCCAGCAGCGCCAGATCACGTACACCCAGGCCCGGGCGAGGATCCGCCCGGCATGGGGGTGGGTCTTGTGGCGCGCGATCGCCCGGCGGTAGAGCTCGGCCGCCCACGGGTTCGCGAACCGGCTGTCCTCGGCGAAGTCGATGAGCGCGTCGCGCAGCTTCTTGTCGCAGGCGAACCGGAACGTCACCGCGCGGTGCTGGCCGCTCTGGCGGGTCGAGGGTGCGGCGCCGGCGAGACAGGCGAGCGACTCGGGGGTCGGGAAGCGCTCCCGGACGTCGCCGATCTCGGCCAGCAGCGCGGCCGCCCGGACCTGGCCGGCGCGGGGCAGGCTGCGGAAGATCGCCCCGTCGGGGTGGAGCTCGAGCTGCTCGCGGATCCGGGCCTCGAGCTCGCCGATCTGGTCGCGGACCGCGAGCAGCGTCCGGACGAAGGCGAGCGTCACGGCGGCGCGGGCCTCGGCCTCGGGCCCGGTCACGCCGGCGGGCGCGATCTCGAGCCGGTGGTGGAGCTCGTCGGGGCTCGTCCGACCGCAGTACCCCTCGCTGCGCAGCCAGGCCGCCAGCCGCTTCGGGGACAGCCAGGCGGCCTTGGTCGCCGAGGGGAAGCGGAGCAGGAACCGCAGCGCGATCGGCGAATCGAGCTCGGCGAACAGCCCGAGCGCGCCCGGGAAGCAGAGCTCGAGCTGGGCCCGCAGCTGCTGGGTCAGCCGGACCCGGGTCTGCACGAGGTCCTTGCGCGCCCGGACGATCGCCCGCAGGGTCACCGTCTCGGGGGCGTCGGGTCGCAGCGGGCGGAGGCGGTGGCCGTCGGTGCGCAGGACATCGGCGAGGATGAAGGCATCCGATCGGTCGTCCTTGTTGCCGGCCGTGCCGTACCGGGCCCGGAGCGCCTTGACGTGGCGGCTGGCGATGACGACGACCTCGAGACCCGCGCCGAACAGGGCCTCGATGACCGGACCGTCCGGCCGCTCGATCGCGACGCGCTGCGCGCCACCCTTCACCAGACGACGACCGAGCGCCCGCAGGCCGGGCTCGGTGTGCTCGACCTCGAACCGCTCGACCGGCTCGCCGCGCTCGTCGACGACGCACACCGCGTGGCTCCGGCTCGCCCAGTCGACGCCGGCGTATCGCGTGGGAGAATCCATCCGTGCCTCCTCGCTGGTCCACTCAGCCTGGGGGCACCCTCGTGTTCGGGACGTGGCCGCCGGTCGCTTACTGATCGGCGCTCGATGGCGCGCAGCCCTATCGCGGCTCTCCACGTCCCCGGCCGCCGGACCCCGCGGAACTCAGCCTGGTCGTCGAGCGACGAGGCACGCTGGCGGTGGTCCGGCGTTCACCAGGGGTGCGTCCTCGGTCACTCGACCGCGGACGTCCCTATGGTCGTCCAGTAAGGCATGCCGGGGGCCGCTCGACTCGTCGGCCCTCGCGGGTCGCTCGACTCTTCGGCCCTCGCCGCTGGCTCCTCGCCGCTCGACTCTTCGACCCTCGGCGCTCGACCCTCGGCGCTCGACCCTTCGACCCTCGGCGCTCGACCCTCGGCGCTCGACCCTTCGACCCCGCCGTCGCCTCGTCGCCCGGGCACCGCCCCTATCATCGATAGCGTGAGCGAGCATCGACCGGCCCTCGCGC
>JAPVSP010000360.1:0-6071 GCA_047519685.1 Chloroflexota bacterium | reverse complement strand
GCGGTGAAGCCGACGAGGTCGGCGAAGAGGACCGACACGAGGCGGCGCTCGGCGACCGGGGCGGTCTCGCCGGCCGGGTGGGCCGGGCCCGCCGGGGCGGGGATGGCGGGCGTGGGCGCCGCCGGGGCGCCGAGGGGCGTCCCGCAGTCGCCGCAGAAGCGGGCGGTCGGCGCGTTGACGGCACCGCAGCTCGGGCAGGCGGCCGCGAGCCGGCTCCCGCACTCGGTGCAGAACCGCCGGCCGGTCTCGTTCGCCGCGCCGCAGCTCGAGCAGGTCACGCCGCACCCCTTGGCCCGTGGACGTGCAGCCTAGCCGAAGCGCGAGCGGGCATCATGCCGTGGCGACCTCCGGGATCGTCGCGGCCCAGGCGTCGAACCCGGCCCGCAGGCGGGACAGTGTCGGCCCGTCGGCGAAGCCCACGTCGAGCGCGTGCCGGTCGATCGCCCAGAGCTCGGGGAGTGTCAGGCCCATCGCCGCGACCGCTCGCTCGTACTCCTCGGACAGCGTGACGTCGGACACCGTCGTGTCGTCGGTGCTCAGCGTGACCGAGATGCCCGCCCGATGCAGCCGGGCGAGCGGGTGCTCGGCGACGCTGTCGACGACCCCGGCCTGGACGTTGCTCGTGGGGCAGAGGTCGAGCGTGACGCCGCGGGCCGCCAGCTCGGCCATCAGCGCTCCGTCGTCCGCGGCGCCCGGCCCGTGGGCGATGCGCTCGGGCTCGAGCAGCAGGGCCCGGCGCACCTGGGCCGACCCGCCCCACTCGCCCGCGTGGAGCGTGACCCGCAGGCCGCCCGCGCGCGCCGCGTCGAACGCCCGTCGATGCTCCACGGGGTCGGGACGCGCCTCCTCCGGGCCGGCCAGGTCCCAGCCGGTGAGGCCGAGGTCGCGGAACCGGCCGGCGGTCTCGGCGAGCCGGACGTTGTCCGCCGGGTCGTGTGTCCGGAGCGCGGTGCAGATGAGGCGCACCTCGACCCCCAGCCGGGCGCCGGCGGCGCGTGCCCCGCGGCAGACCGCCGCGATGCCGGCCGCGAGGCCCAGGCCGCGCGCGACGTGGAGGAGCGGGCCCCAGCGGATCTCCACGTAGCGGACGCGATCGGCCGCCTTCGCCTCGACCAGCTCGCCCGCGACCCGCTCGAGCGCCTCGGCGTCCTGCAGGAGCGCGACCGGCAGGTCGAACGCCCGGAGCAGCTCGGCCTGCGTGCCGCAGCGCTCAGGGGCCACGAGGGCGGCCCACATCGCTCCCCAGTCCGCGGGCGCCTCGACGCCGCGCGTCCGGGCGAGCTCCAGCGCCGTGTCGACCCGGAGCGATCCGTCCAGGTGCAGGTGGAGCTCGGCCTTGGGCATCGCGGCGACGAGACCGCGCAGTGCCCGCCCGGCGAGGGGCGGGGCCGTGCCGGGAGCGCCGGCGGCGGACTGGACCGGACCGGTCGCCGACCCGATGGAGGGATCGCTCACCGACCGATCGTACGACCGCGCCACCCGCCGCGCGCGGCGCTTCGAACGGGAGGCGAGCACACTGACCCCGCGCACCCGTCGCACGCCAGGGGTACTGAGCATGTCCACCGTCCTCGTCACTGGTCCCAGCGGCTTCGTCGGCAGCTACACCGTGCCGGCGCTCATCGCGGGCGGCCACCGCGTCGTGGCGCTCGTCCGCTCCGAGGAGGCCGGCCGGAAGGTCCTCGGTCGCCTGCCGGGCGGGGATCGCGCCTCCGTCGAGCTGCGGACGGGCGACGTCACCCGGGCCGAGACCCTGCCGCCCGCGCTCGCCGGCGTCGACGCCGTCGTCCACCTCGTGGCGATCCCACGCGATCGCGACGGCGGGGCCTCGCTCCGCCTCGTCAACACGGAGGGGACGCGCAACCTCGTCGCGGCGATGAGGACGGCGGGGGTCCGCCGGCTCGTGCACATGGGCGCGCTGGGCGTCGCGGACGACCCTCGGCTCCACTACGCGAGCTCGAAGGCGAAGGCCGAGGCGCTGGTCCGCGAGAGCGGCCTGGACTGGACGATCGTGAAGCCGTCGCTCCAATGGGGCGAACGGGACGGGTTCTTCAACGTGATCGCCGGGCTCGTCCGCATGTCTCCGTGGGTCGTCCCGGTGCCGGGCCGCGGCGACGCCAGGTTCCAGCCCATCTCGGTCATGGACGTCGCGCGGATCGTCGCCCTGTGCGTGGAGCGGCCGGAGACGGTCGGCAACGTGTACGAGGTCGGCGGCCCGCGTCGATGGACCTACCGGGAGATCACGCGCGAGGTCGTCGGCGCGTTGGGCGCCCGCCGGGCGATCCTCCCGATGCCGGTCCCGATCATGTCCTTCGTCGCCGGGGCCAGCGAGCTCCTGCGCCTCCCGTTCCCGGTCTCGACCGATCAGCTGCGCATGCTGAAGCTCGACAACGTCGGCGCGCTGGACACCGTGGAGCGCGAGTTCGGCTTCCGCCCGACCGACATGGCCGGAGGGCTGGGCTACCTCCGGCGCAAGCCGCGCGACCAGGACCGGGCCGCGGGGGCGGCCGCGGGAGCCTAGTCAGCCCGGCCTCCGACCCCGCCGGGGCTCGCGACGGCGGGGCCCGTCGGACGCGGCGGAGCCCGCTCGGGTCGGATCGCTGTGCGACCATCTCCCCGTGAGCCCGAACCCGCTCGTCTCACGCCCGGCCCCTCGCGCCGCGTCTCGCTGGGGCGGTCGGCGCCGTCGCCTCGCGGCGGCGATCGTCTGGCTGCTCCTGGCCGTGCTCGTCGCGCTCGGCGCCGCCGGGATCGTCACCGGGGTCGGCGGCTACCCGGGGAGCGATTCCAGGCCCGAGCTGACATGGGCCGGTGACGAGGCGATCCGCCCCGACCTGGCATCGGCGACCGAGGGCCTCCGGGCCCTCTCCTCGGCGGTCGAGTCGCTCGGCACGACGGGCCGAGGGGCGCTCACCGCCCTGGTGGCGACCGATCGGAAGCTCCTCGAGTCGACCGTGGACTCGGGAACGAGCCAGCTCACCGACATCCGGACGGCCAGCGCGGCCATGCGCGCCCGCCTGCTGGCGCTCCCGGGCATCGGGCCCGACGCGGGGGACCCGCTGCCGGCGACGAGCGAGCTGGTCCTCGGCCGCGATGTCCGCGACCGGTTCCGGACCATCTTCCGCGCGCTCTCCGCCACGTCCGCACTGCCCGACGCCTGGGCCCGGTTCACCAGCGGGAGCCTGGCGGCCGAGGACCTGACGACCCTCCTCGCCGACCACGACGCGTCGACCGCCGACGCCGCGAAGTCCGGGCGGGGCGGGGACTACGCCGGGGCGCTGACGAAGCTCGGCGCCTCCGACGCGCTCATCGCCGAGGCGAGGACGCTCCGGGACCGCCTCGCGAACACGGTCGACGTGTCGGTGCTGACGGAGTGGCTCGACCGGAACGCGACCTACGACGCCGCTCTCCGGGCGCTCTACACGGCGCTCGAGGCGTCGAAGGGGCTCGTGACGGACGCGGTCCGCGCCGCGTTCGACGCCGAGCGGGCGGCGAAGGACCGGCTGCCACCCGACACGCGGGGGCTCGTCGTCATCCTGGCCGAGATCGCGCGCGGCGGGATGAACCAGGCCGTCATCGCCATCGAGGACGCCCGGGGCCAGCTCGACGCCGCGCTCGCCGCGCTGCAGACGATCGAGGCCACGCCCGCGCCGTCGCCGAGCGGGTAGCGCCCCTGGACATCCTGTCGATCGGTCCGTCCGTCGCGGGCCCGGACCGTGACCGGGCCCGGCGTCCGTCGCGGCCGCCGCCCGCGCTACACTGGCCGAGCCCGTCGGCGCACCGCCGTGACCGCCCGTGCCGACCGTTCGGACCCCATCTGGAGGACCCGCGCCCGATGCAACTGCGCGTCGTGACCGAGCAGCCGTGGGACGTCGGCGCCGACATCCTCGTGGTCCCGATCGTCGGCGAGCCCTCGTTCGAGGGGCCCATGGCCGAGCTGGACCGTCGGGCGGAGGGCGAGCTGGGGACCCTGGCCCGGCTGGGTGAGCTCTACTCGAAGCGTTACTCGACCGCCCTCGCGGCCCCCGGCGGGCTGCCGGTGGGCCGGCTGCTGGCGGTCGCCGCCGGCGAGGCCGCCGAGCTCGACGCCGAGACGGCCCGGCGCGCCGTGGCGACGGCGATCCGACGCCTGGCCGGCCTGAGGGTCGGCCGACTCTCGGTGTGGCTGGAGCCACTCAGCGGCGTCGACGGAGGTCTCGCCGGCGCGGCGGAGCAGGCGGCGCGGGGCGTCGTCGAGGGCGGCTATGACCCGCGGACGCTCTATCGCGAAGACGCCGAGAGGGTCCCGCCCGCGCTCGACGAGCTGATCCTCGTCGCCCCGGGCGGCGACGCATCGACCCTGGCGCGGGCCGCGGAGCGCGGGATGATCGTCGGCGAGGGGGCGAACCTGGCCAGGACCCTCAGCAACCGCTCGGCCGCCGAGGTGAGCCCGGAGGTCCTCGCGGACGAGGCGCGCGCCATCGCGGCCCGCCACGGCCTCGCGATCGACGTCATCGACGAGCGCCGAGCGGCCGAGCTCGGGATGGGCCTCTTCCTCGCGGTCGGCCGGGGGAGCGCCAACCCCCCTCGGATGATCGTCCTCCGCTCCGGGGGCGAGGGCGAGCGCGACGCGCTGGGGCGCCACCTGGCGATCGTCGGCAAGGGCGTCTGCTTCGACTCCGGCGGCATCAGCATCAAGCCCGGCGACCGGATGGAAGAGATGAAGATGGACAAGACCGGGGCGTGCACGGTCATCGCCGCGATGGCGACGGTCGCCCGGCTCGCGCCCGGCACGCCGCTGCTGGGCCTCGCGCCGGCGGTCGAGAACATGCCCGGCCCGCATTCCACTCGGCCCGGCGACGTCATCCGCGCCCTCAACGGACAGTGGGTCGACATCACCAACACCGACGCCGAGGGCCGGCTCATCCTGGCCGACGCGATGACGTACGCGGAGCGCCTTGGCGCGACCCACGTCGTGGACGTCGCGACCCTGACCGGGGCCGTCGCCCGAGCGCTCGGCCACCTGGTGACCGGCGGCTTCGGCGCGCCCGACGACTGGTTCGCCGCCGTGGCCTCGGCGGCCGCCCGCGCCGGAGAGCGTCTCTGGCGGTTGCCGCTCGTCGAGGACTACTGGCCCGAGATGGAGAGCTGGTACGGCGACATGATCAACTCCGGCAGCGCCGACGGCGGGCTGATCAAGAGCGCCCTGTTCCTGCGTCGCTTCGTGACGAGCCCGTGGGTGCACCTCGACATCGCCGGCACGGGCTACTTCCGGAAGCCGGCGCCGTATGCCGCCCGGGGCGCGACCGGGGTGTCGCACGCGACGCTCGTCGAGCTCGCGCTCGCCGGATCGCGAGCCGGCTAGCCCGCCGGCCGCCGCCGTCCGCCGTTGACGCCGTTCGTCGTCGTCCTCGCCATCGGCGGGGCCGCCTGGGGCCTCGCCGCCGACCGGATCGGCGCCCGGTGGCCGGCGCATGAGGACGGTGGCGTCCGGTCCGTCGACTGGCGGACGGCCATCGTCTCGACGATCGGCGGACTCGCGTTCGCCGGCCTCGGGCTGCGCTTCGCCGACCCGGGCCACCTCCTCGTCTTCGGCATCTACGCGGCCGCGCTCGTCCTGCTGCTGGCGACGGACCTGGACCAGCGGCTCCTGCCCGACCTGGTGACCCTGCCGCTCGTCCCCTTCGCGCTCGCGGCGGTGCTGCTCGGTCGGGATGCGCTCGTGCCACCCGCCGACCTGTCCCTCGCGGTCGTCGCCGCGATCGCGATCCCGGGGGTCCTCTTCGCCCTGTCGGTCCCGTTCGGGGCGGGCGCGCTCGGCCTGGGCGACGTGAAGCTCCTCGTGAGCGTCGGGCTCCTGCTCGGGCTCCAGCGGGCGCTCGGCGGGCTCATCGCCGGCGGGCTGATCGCCGGGGTCGTCATCGGCGCGCTCGTGCTGGCACGCCGGCTCACGCTCCGCAGCTACGTCCCGTTCGGGCCGTTCCTCATCGTCGGCGCTCTGTGGGGGATGCTCGTCGTCGCCTGACGCAGCGCCGACCGGAGGCGTCGGCCGTGGCCTCGACCGGAGGCGTCGGCCGGGCCGCGGGCCGTGGCGG
>JAPVSP010000359.1:0-23980 GCA_047519685.1 Chloroflexota bacterium | reverse complement strand
CCTGGCGGCCTTCGACGGGGCGGCCCGCGCGGTCCGGGCCGCGATGGCCATCCGAGCCCAGGCGGCGGCGCTCGGCATCGAGATCCGGCAGGGAGTCCACACGGGCGAGGTCGAGCTGGCCGGATCGGACGTCCGCGGCGTGGCCGTCCACGAGGCGGCCCGAGTGGCGGCCGGCGCGGCCGCCGGCGAGATCCTCGTCTCGGCCACGACGTACCAGCTCACGGTGGGCGCCGGGCTCGGCTTCGAGGAGCGGGGCCAGCGAGAGCTGAAGGGCCTGACCGGTCCGCGCCTGCTCTACGCCGCAGCGAACGACGGACCGTCCGTCGTCGTCGCCTGACGGCGGCTCCGGGCGTCGCACCCAGGTCGTTCGCCCGCTGGCCTCGATCCCGGGGTTCGCTCATGCCCCACCCTCGAAGGCGGCCGGCATGAGATCGACCCACTGGGCCCGCCAGCGCTCCGCGAGCCACGCGATCTCGCGATCGGGCAGCGCAGGGACTTCACCGAACTGCAGCGCCCGCAGATACGCGTCGGCCGACGCCTCGACGACCGCGGCTCCGTTGTAGGCATATGCGAGCGTCCGCCCGATGGCCAGGACGCCGTGGTGTCGAAGGAAGCAGGCTCCCCTGTCACGCAGGGCTTCCTCGGTCCGATCGGCCATCGCCGCGGTCCCGGTTCGGGCATAGGCGGCCGTCACGACGTCACCCCCGACCGCCGCCACGAGGCCGATGAGGATGGGCGGCAAGGTCATGCCCATGGCCGCCATCGCCATCGAAGCCGGGCTGTGCGTGTGGACGATCGCACCGAGCTCGGGCCGTCGCGCATACGCCCGCGTGTGAAGCGGCAACTCGCTGCTTGGTCGTCGACGGCCGTCGACGACCTCGCCACGGAGATCGACGAGGCAGATGTCCTCCGGCTGCATCGTGTCGTAGGGCAGCGAGCTGGGCGTCAGCGCGACGAGATCGGGTTCCCCATCCACGCGCCGGCTGATGTTGCCCGCCGTGAACGAGACGAGTCTGTCGGACAGCATGCGCCGCGCGTACGTCAACACCTCGTTGCGAGCCGCTTCCCGCGAGTCGCTCGTACCCACCGTCTCTGTCTCCTTGCGGCTCGGCGAGCGGCGGTGGGCGCGAGTCGCCTCCGCCATCGCGAGCGAGGATGGGCTGTCGATCCGGCTGGTCAGACGGCGGCGCGCGCGCCGATCGCCTCGACCCGGCGCTCGAACGCGTCGATGGCGTCGCCGCCATCGAGGGCCCCGATCTCGAGGTCGTACGACCTCGTCTCGGCGGGCCCGAGCTCCTGCAGCTCGCCTCGCTCCCGAGCGTCCCAGCGACCGGCGTCCCGGTTCGTCGACGGCTCCATCGCCAGGGCGTACGTGTCCTCGCCCATCATCCGCCAGACGGTGTGGTGGGGGAGCTGCTCGAGCCGGAACACCTGGTAGACGCCGAGGGCGAGCGCCCGGTTGACGACGGCGACGGGCACGGTCCCGGCCGGCTCGGCGACGAGCTCGTGCTCGAAGCAGGCCTCGGTGAAGTCGGGGATCGGGCCGCTGAGCGTCGCGTAGCCCTCGACCGGGACGCCGTAGTCGGTCGTCGTCCTGGACGACGGGACGAGCAGTCGGGAGCCTTCGTCCACGACCGGGAAGCCGGCGTTGCAGTGGTACAGGAACATGTGGCTCGTCCGATGGTGGCCGACGTTCTCGACCTCGTCGTGGATCGTGAACCGGCTCTCGCCGACGCGCGCCTCGACCCGCCGGCGCAGGGCCAGGTGCTCCCCGAAGATGGCCGATTGGAGGACCTCGCCCTCGGCCCACAGGACGCATTCGTCGCCCTCCCAGCGCTCGCCATAGCCGACGAGGCGCGCCGGCAGCCCGCCGACACGACCATGGAGTCCGAAGGGCTGGGTCGTCCGGATATGCGGCTGGCGGTACTGCTCGGCCGAGTCCTCGCCGGGGCCGAGGGTGTGATCGAGCCCGCACGTGACGACCATCCCGCCGCCCCAGGCCCTGAACCAGCCCCAGGCGTCGTTCTCGTAGTACCACGGCCCGACGGTGCCCGGGCTGGCGATCCAGGCGAGCGGCCGGCCGTCGAGCTCGCAGCGTCCGACATCGAACGTCCGGTCGACGACGACGTCGAAGGCGAAGCCGGTCCCGGTCCGGAACTCGAGCAGACGGACGCCGCGGCCGAGCCCGTCGCCGAGGGTGACGAGCCGGACGCCGGCCACCTGGTCGAGCCGGCCCACCCGCCGGAGAAGCTCCGTCTTCGCGTAATCGCGGCCGAACAGGTGCGGCATGGGATCGACTCCAGCCTCCCTTCGCACGCGTGATCGGAAAGGACGTCGGCGAGGGCCCGCCCGGGCGAAGGGAGGGTTCCCGGGCGGGTCCCCGACGTGAGGGTTCAGCGGCTGGCGGTCACCATTCGCCCTCCATCGCGCGGAGCTCCTCCTCGGTCGCTGGACGTTCGGAGGCTCCCTCGGCGGCCGCCTTCATCCATTCCTCCCGGCCGGTCGCCCGGAGGTACAGGATCAGGGCGATCCCGGCGATGAACCAGACCCCCACGAAGACCACCGCGATGTTGAACGGCGCGGCCGGCAGCGCCCACTTGTCCGGCTGGAACGCGAGCGGATCGCCGCCGACGATGTTCAGCGAGAACAGCAGGACGAGCAGCATGCCGAGCGTGGACAGGAGCGGGAACAGCCCATGGAGGATCCAGTTGAACTCGCTCGGCCGCTCGCGGCGGTAGAGCATGTACGCCGCGATGTTGCCCAGCGTGTAGATGAGCAGGACGACGTACCCGATCAGGTAGCCATCGAAGTAGTACTGGTTCTGGTACGCGACGGTCATCGTCACGGGCGCGTCGGCCGTGCTCGGCGTCGAAACATAGGCGATGGCGGTCAGGCCGATGGCCGTGGCGATCGCCAGGACCCACTGCGCGAGGATGGCGTTGACCGGGGTCTTCCGCTCCGGGTGGACGTGGCTGAACCACTTCGGGAATGCCCCGTCGAGGCCCATCCGGTACCACATCCGGGTCCCTACGTTGGCGCAGGCGATGGAGACCGCGATGACCGAGCTGACCAGCATGACCAGCAGGACGATCCAGGCGTTGCCCCAGAACTGCTTGGCGAGCGTGATGCCAGGGAGCTCGATGCCCGGCTTCGCCATGTCGGCGAAGCGATCCGTGCCCCAGCCCACCATCACGCCCCACTGGACGATGACGATGAAGATCCCGAACAGGATCACCGATCCGATGAGGGCCCTCGGCACAAGCTTGGACGGGTTCTCGGACTCCTCGGCCATCGGCGCGGAGCCCTCCCACCCGGTGAAGGCCTGGATGGCGAAGACCGCGGCGATGAAGAGCCCGGCGGCGCTCGAGGCATTGCCCGGGTTGAACGGCGTGACGTTGAGCCCGCCCTGACCTGGGTTGGCGAGGCCCCAGAGACCGAGCAGGAGGACGACGACGAGCTCGATCCCGCCTGTGACGACGAGCGTCTTGCCCGACAGCTGGACGCCGAGGTACTGGATCACCGCGACGATCGAGACGGCCACCAGGCCGAAGAGGAGCGGGAACCAGTCGGCGAGCGTCCCGGTCCACTCGAGCGAGCTCGAGATCACGTACCCGCCGAAGACGGTCACCGCTCCCAGGACGAGCGGTGCGTAGATGATGTTGAGCCATGACACCAGGAACCCGGCGCGCGGGTGGATCCCCCGGGAGACGTAGGTGAAGTAGCCGCCCGCGGACGGTACGGCCCGCGCGAGCTGGGCGAGGACGATCGCCGTGAGCAGCACGATGATGAACGCGATCGGGTACGCCAACGGGGCTCCGAGGCCCGCCTGGCTGACGACGACCGGCGTGTAGAAGAGCGCGGCGATGCCCGGGGCGACCATCGTCAGGCTCTGCATGAAGATCGACGGCAGGCGCAGGGCGCCCGCCTTCAGGTTGGTCTGCGCGACCGTGGTCCCGGCCGCGGATTGGACAGCCATGGGTCACTCCCTCTTGGCGGATCGGGGTCGAGGCGTGGGTCTCGTGGATCGCTCGGACATGTCCTCAGGCTCTCTCCCTCCACATCGGGCCGGTCATGGGCCGGACCGGCTCCAGGTTCACCCCCCGCGGGCGGTCGCGCTGCGGTCGATCTGCGGCGTTCGTCCCTCCCCTCAGAAGATCGCGATCGGGTTCCAGGGCGAACCCGTCCCGCCCGGGAGGCGGAGCGGCAGCCCGACGACCATGAACTCGAAGCGGCGTTCCGCCTCGCAGGCCGCCGCCAGCTCCTCGAGCTGGAGGCTATCCGAGGCGAGCATCCCCATCGCGACGATCTGGAGGGGATGGATCGGATAGATCATCCCCTCGACCGTGCTCGGGACGGCCTCGCCGTCGCCGTCCGGGAGGAACGCGGCGATCCTTCGCTCGTGCATCCAGGGGACGGTGTCGACGTGGAGGCCGGCCTTGCCCTCGCCGACCGGCGGGGGATCGTTCCGCCAGGGCCCTGACTCCAGCCGGCGGCGGTGATGGCCGGTCCGAAAGACGAAGATGTCGCCTTCCCCGAGCGTGACGCCCTCGGCTCGCTCGCAGGCTTCGAGCTCGGCCCGCGTCACAGCCTCGCCCGGCTCGAGCCATTTCACCCCACGGAAGCGGGGGATGTCGAGCAGGACGCCACGACCGACGAGACCATGCCCGTAGTTCGCGATGTCGAGCGTCGTCGCGCCCTTCGAGGTCAGGACCTCGGTGGCCGACTTGCCGTTGTACGTCTGGCCCTTGTACGAGACGTGGCACAGGGCATCGACGTGGGTGTGGCAGTCGCCGTGGCAGGCCATCCCGAGGTAGTCGAGGCCGAAACGGAGGCCGCCGGAGCCGATGTCGATGTCATGGGCCTGGCTGACGAGATGGAGCGCCGGGTTCGGGTTGTCCGGCCCGGCGACCGCGTTGATCGGGATCTCCATCGAGACGCGCCGACCGGACCTGACGAGGCCGGCCGCCTCGCGGACCTTCGCCGGGCTGATGTAGTTGAGCGTGCCGAGCTGGTCGTCGGGGCCCCAGCGGCCCCAGTTCCTGACCGACTCGAAGATCGCCTCGAACTCCGCGAGGCTCACGAGCGGGCGTTCGGTCGTCGCGGGCATCGTCTCGTGCCTCCTCGCTACCTGACGCCGCCGGGGACGAGCGGCGCCTCAAGGACGCCCGGGACCGGCAGGCCGACCGAGTAGGCGCCGTCGACGACCATGAGCGCGCCGCTCATGAACGACGCGTCGTCGGAGCACATGAAGAGGATCGGCTTCGCCATCTCGACCGGCTCGGCGAAGCGGCCCATCGGCGTCCGGTCGAGGAAGACCTTCGACTGGACCGGGTCCTTGATGACGAACCACGAGAGGCGCGTGTTGATGATCCCGGGCGCGATCCCGTTCACCCGGATGCCGTACTTGCCGAGCTCCATCGCGGCGGTGTGCATGACCGCCACCTGGCCGGACTTCGACGTGTTGTAGAAGACGCCCTCCTGCTCCGGCTGGTAGGCGTTCGTCGACGACACGACGACCATCGCCCCGCCGTGGCCTTCCTTGACCATCTGGCGGGCGCTCTCCTGGAGGGCCAGCCACGTGCCCTTCAGGTCGATCCCGATCTGCTGGTCCCACGACTCGTCCGTGCCCTCGAGGAACGGCACGAAATCGGCGATGCCGGCGTTGGCGATCATGACGTCGTGTCGACCGTACGCCTCGACGCACGTCGCGACCGCCCGCTGGACGTCGGCCCGCGAGGAGACGTCGCCGACGACGATCTCGCAGCGGCCCCCCTTCTCGCGGATGCCGGCCGCCGTGTCCTCGAGGACGTCGGCGTGCCAGCCGAACAGGACGACCCCGGCACCCTCCTCGGCGAAGCACTCCGCGGTCGCCCGACCGATGCCTCGACCGGCGCCCGTGACGACCACCCCCTTACCCTCGAACCGCTTCATCGTCATCTCTCCTCTACCTCCGATGAGAGCCGGGCGGACGCGATCAGGCGCGGACAAGGCCGTGATGGCCGGGCCCGCGCGGGATCACCGGCCAGATGTCGACGACGACGTCGTCCTCGACGACGTGGTAGGCGTCGTACCAGTTGACGGTCGACGGTGAGTAGCCAGGCACGAGGGCGACCGGGTCGCCGACCTTGAGGTCGGTCCCGCCGCTCGCGTCGAACACCCCATGCTCCTCGTCGAACCGGAACGCCCGCAGGGGATGGCCGACGATCGTCGCCAGGTCGCCGGCGCCCATCGACTTCCCGCCGGCGTCGACGATGACCCGGTCCGGGCGACGGCTGATGACCGTCGCCTGGACCGTCAGGGAATGCTCGAAGCCGCCCACCATCCGGCCGTGGAAGTTGTCCATGACGGCGTACGTGCCCGCCTGGATCTCGGTGATCCCGGGGAACGCAGCCGTCCAGTCCCACGTGGCCGTGCCTCCGGCCGAGCGGATCGGGCAGGCCAGGCCCTCGCGCTCGAGCAGCTCGGCCACGCCGACGAAGTAGCCCATGGCGACCCGTTCCTTGGCGAGGCGCTCGTCATGGTCCGGCGTGAGCGAGCAGTGACCCTCATATCCGGTGAGGCCGCAGAACCTCAGACCCGGTCCGGCGACGACGCGGCGGGCGAGCGCGAGCGCCTCCTCCGGGCTGTCGACGCCGCAGCGATCCATCCCCGTGTCGACCTCGACGAAGACGCCGATCTCGCTGCCCTGGGCCGTCGCCGCCGCCGACACGAGGTCGACCCCGACCGGGTCGTCGACGGCCACCATGACGTCGGCCTCGCGCGCGAGCTCGGCGAGGGCCTTCAGCTTCGCCGGCCCGGCCACGGTATTGACGACGAAGATGTGGTCGAGGCCGGCGCGGACGAGGACGATCGCCTCCCAGACGGTCGCCGTGCACAGCCCGATCGCCCCGGCTTCGACCTGGAGGCGAGCGAGCTCAGGGCTCTTGTGGACCTTGATGTGCGGCCGGATCTCGGCCGGCAGCTCCCGGATCCGGGCAGCCATTCGCTCGATGTTCCGCTTCGCGGCGGGCAGGTCGAGGACGAGGGCCGGCGTGACCAGCTCGGTCCGGTGTCGGCCGATCGCCGGCCCGTAGTCCCGGCGGACCCGCTCGTACTCCTCGGCTATGGTCGTTGTGGGCGCACTCAGCACGTCGGTCATCGCTGCGCTCCTGTCTCAGGCGGGGACCATCGCCGGCCGCCCCGCGGTCCGGACCTGGTCGAGCATGTAGGCGGCGTTCTCGGCGGCGGCCCGGCCATCGAAGATCGCGCTGCCGCTCACGACGATGTCGACGCCCAGGCCCGCGACTCGGGCGATGTTGTCGCGGGTCACCCCACCGTCCACACCGAGCAGGATCGGACGGCCGGAATCGCCGATGAGCCGACGCGCTCGGTCGAGCCGCCGCTCGGTCGACGGGATGAACGACTGGCCTCCCCAGCCCGGGTCGACCGACAGGACGAGGACGTACTCCAGACCGTCGAGGAGCGGCTCGATCACGTCGATCGGGGTGCTCGGATTGACCGCGACACCGCGGACGATGCCCCGAGCCGGGTCGTTCGCGTTCGTCGCCGAGCCGAGCACCTGGAGGACCCGGCGCGGCTGGGCGGCCCCCTCCACCTGGAAGGTGATGAGGTCGGCCCCGGCCTCCACGAACGCTCCGACCTTCGGGAGCGGGTCGTCGATCATCAGATGGACGTCCTTCAGGAGCGGCGACCGGATGGCCCGGACGATCGGCGGTCCGACCGTCAGCATCGGGCAGAAGACGCCGTCCATGACGTCGATGTGCGCGAGCTCGACGCCCGCTCGCTCGAGGACGGCCATCTCGTCGCCGAGGTGGAGGAGGTCGGCCGTGACGATCCCGACGGTCAGTCGCGGGCCGCCGGCGGCGAGGTGCTCGAAGGCCGGTCCGACCGGCGGGATCGTGCTCATCGGACGGCCCCGGAGGGCTTCGCGAACTCGCCGCGGAGGGCCCGATACGTCTCGTACGCCTCGGCCGCGCTGACACCCTCGTGGACCACTCTTCGGACGGCCTGGAGCATCGCGATGGGGGCGTCGCTCTGGAAGATGTTGCGGCCCATGTCGACGCCGGCCGCGCCGCCGTCGATCGCCCGACGGGCCATCGTCAGGGCCTCGAGCTCGGGGAGCTTCTTGCCGCCGGCCATGACCACCGGGACGGGGCAGCCGGCCGTGACCCGCTCGAAGCCCTCCTCGCAGTAGTACGTCTTGACGACCTGGGCACCGAGCTCGGCGCAGATCCTGGTGGCCAGCCCGAGGTAGCGGGCGTCGCGGACGAGCTCCTTGCCGACGGCGGTCACGCCGAGGACCGGGATGCCGCGCCGGTACCCCTCGTCGACGAGGCGAGTCATGTTGTGGACCGACTGGGTCTCGAACTCCCCGCCGATGAACACCTGGACGGCCATCGCGGCCGCGCCGAGCCGGACCGCGTCGTCGACGTCGAGGGCGATCTGCTCGTTCGAGAGCTCCTTGAGGATGCTCGGGCCGCCGCTCGCCCGGAGGACGAAGCCCGCCTGGATCGTCGGCGGCACGACCGAGCGCAGGATGCCGCGGGTGAGCATGAGGGCGTCGGCGTACGGGACGAGGGGCAGGATGTCGAGGTCGACGCGCTCGAGGCCCGTCGTCGGGCCCTGGAAGTAGCCGTGATCGACCGCCAGCATCACGGTGCGACCGCTCTCCGGCCGGAAGATCCGGGCGAGACGGTTCTGCATCCCCCAGTCGTACGCCGCCGAGCCCTTCAGGAAGAAGACCTCGCTCCGCTGGGGCACGTCCTCGTGGAACTGCTTCGTCTCAGTGCTGTCCGTCTCTGGCATGGGAGCGTCCTTTCGCGGGTCGGGGATGGCGCGGCCGTCCGTCAGGCCCCGGCCGGCCACCACATCGGTCGGAGGAGCCCGGCCTCGGAGAGCCCGAGGATGCGGGGGTAGAGCTGGGTCCATCGGTCGAAGTGCTCGTCGTACGCGGCCCGCGCGGTCGGGTCGGGCGTGTACGTTCGCTCGAACCGGACGAGCCGGTCGACGACCCCGCCGAGGTCGTCGTACAGGCCCGCCCCGAGACCGGCGAAGATGGCCGCCCCGAGGGCGGTGGATTCCTTGACCGTCGGCACCCGGACGGCGACGCCGAGCACGTCGGCCACGATCTGCGGCCAGAGCCGCCCCTTCGCCGCGCCGCCCGTGAAGACGATCTCGTCGTGCCTCCGGCCGGTCAGCTCCTCGATGATCGCGAGGTGGCCACGGGCGGCGTACGCAGCCTGCTCCTCGAGGGCGCGGATGCAGGCCGACCGATTGGAGGCCGCCGGCCGGTCGACGTCGAACTGGAGGAACGACGGGGACGCCTGGACCCACCGCTTCACGTCCATGACGTTCGAGAAGATGGCGAGCACGCCGTTCGAGCCTGGCGGGATCTGGGCGGCCGCCTCCTCCATCAGGCCGTAGGCGTCGACGCCGCGCCGTGCCGCCTCGGCGACCTCGAGCTCGCAGAACGCGTCCCGGAACCAGCGCATCGCGATGCCGCAGTAGAAGCCGATCCCTTCGGTCATCCACTGTCCCGGCACCGCGTGGCAGAGGGTCCGGACGCGGGCCTGTGGGTCGATGAGCGGGCTGTCCGTGACGGCGGTGAGCTGCCAGAAGCTGCCGCCGACGAGGGTCAGCCTGTCGGGTCGGACCACGCCGATCCCGACCAGACCGAGCTGCGTATCCGCCCCACCGACGACGACCGGGGTCCCCGGTGCCAGGCCGGTCTCGTCGGCTGCCCGGTCGGTGACCGGCCCGACGACCGTGCCCGGCTCGAGGACCTCGGGGACGATCGCGGGCGACAGCCCCACGAGGTCGAGCAGCTCGGGCGACCAGGTCCGGGCGCGGAGGTCGAAGAGGTCCGAGCTCGAGCCCGAGGTCGGGTCGGTGACGAACCGCCCGGCGAGCCGGTAGAGGACCCAGTCGCTCAGCATCCCGACGTGGGCGATCGCCGCGAACACGTCCGGCTCGACGTCCCGGATCCAGCGGAACCGTGCGGGCGAGGTGATCGCCACCCAGTCGCCGGCGATCTCGAAGATCCGGCGGGCGGCGCCGGATCGGACCAGCTCGGTCGCCTGTGCCGCGGCCCGCGAATCGACGTTCGGGCAGGCCCAGATCTCGCGCCCGGCGGCGTCGTAGAGGACCATCCCCTCGCGCATGCTCGTGCTGCTCACAGCGGCGATGTCGAGAGCGTCGAGGCCACCCCGCGCGAGCGCCTCCCGGATGCACTCGCAGATGAGCCGCCAGCCCCGCTCCGTGTCGAAGACCTGCGAGCCCGGGTGGCCGGGCAGGGCCGGATGGGACCACTCCCGCTGGCCGATCGCGACCTGGCGACCGTCCTCGGCGAAGACGACCGCCCGGCAGCTGCCGGTCCCGAGGTCGATGGCGAGGGTGTGTCGGGTCAAGCCGCTGACCCTGCCCGCGCGACCGTGAGCGCCGACCGGTCGACGACGTTCACGAGCGGCTCGCCAGTGGCAAGGCGAGCGATCTCCGCGGCAGCCATCTCCCCACCGTGGTGGAGCGTCTCGTACGTCGCGCCGCCGATGTGGGTCGCGATGACGACGTTCGAGAAGGCGAGGAGCGGGTGGCGACCGGTGGCGGGCGACGGGCTGACGACGTCGAATGCCGCACCGGCGAGCCGCCCGGAGGCGAGGCCATCGACGACGGCGGCCTCATCGACGAGGCTGTCACGGGCCGTGTTGATGATGTAGGAGCCCGGTCTCATCCGGGCGATCTCCGCGGCGCCGATCAGCTTGCCCTGGCCGGCGGGGGCTCGGGCATGCAGCGACACGATGTCGGCCATGGCGAGGAGGGTGCTCAGGTCGGCCGGCGTCGCCCCGGCGGCCAGGATGACCGCCGGGTCGACGAACGGGTCGGCGACGACGACCGACATCCCGAAGGCGATGGCCCGGGTCGCGACGCGACGGCCGATCTGTCCGAAGCCGACGAGTCCGAGCGTGTGCCCGGCCGCGTCGTGCCCGAACCAGTGAGCGCCCTCATAGTTGTCGTGGCCGAACGGGCCGCCGCCCTCGACGTGGCGGATGACCTCCGGCAGGCGCCGGAGAAGGATGACGATGAAGGCCATCGTCAGCTCCGCGACGGCGTCGGCGTTCTTGCCCGGTGTCGTGACGACCGGGATGCCGCGGGCCGTCGCGGCTACGACATCGACGTTGACCGGGCCGCCCCGGGCGCAGCAGATCAGCCGGAGCGCGGGGTCGGCGTCGAGCACCGCGTCCGTCACGGGGGCGCCCTGGATGACCAGCACCTCGTGGCCATCGAGCGCCGCGATGACCTGCTCGGGCGTGCCCATCGTCTCCCGGAGCCGGAGGTCGGAGACGCTGACCGGGACCCAGGGCGGGTCGTCGACGACGTCTCGGAACGTCACCTCGTGGTCGCGAGCGAGGGCGACGAACGAGCTCCGGAAGGCGCTCGACGGGCAGTAGGGATCGCCGACGACGAGGATCCGCATGGCCTATCCGTCCTTCATCGAACCGCGGCGGTCCCGGTGGGCTGCCCGTAGTACGCCGACGGCCCATGCTTTCGGTGGAAGTGCCGGTCGAGGAGCGGCCCGCCGATCGGCTCGAGCGGCCCGAGGCGTGCCTGGTGGGCGGCGATCGCCGCGACATGCTCGAGGGCGACGGCGTTGTCGAGGGCGGCCGCCGCCGTCTCGCCCCAGACGAACGGACCATGGGACGCGACGAGGACCGCCGGGACGTCGAGCGCCTCCAGCCCGCGGGCGAAACGCTCGACGATGACCCGCCCCGTCGCGACCTCGTACTGCCCCTCGACCTCATCCGGCCGCAGGTCGCGCGTCACCGGGACGGGACCCCGGAAGTGATCGGCGTGGGACGTCCCGAGGCAGGGGAGCTCCCGCCGGGCCTGGGCCCAGGCGGTCGCGTAGGGCGAGTGCGTGTGGACGACGGCCCCGATCGCCGCGAAGGCGCGGTAGAGCTCGAGGTGGGTCGGCGTATCGGACGACGGCCGACCGCCGCCACCGATCGTCCTGCCGGTCGCAAGCTCCACCAGGGCGATGTCCTCTGGCCCGAGATCGGCGCAGGCGACGCCCGACGCCTTGATCGCGACGACCCCGGCTTGGCGGTCGACGACGCTCGCGTTGCCGAAGGCGAGGACGACCAGCCCGCGCCTGGCCAGGTCGAGGTTCGCCATGCAGGCCTCGTCGCGGAGTCCTGGGTGGTCCACGGTGCCTCCGCCGGACTCGAGTCAGGAGGGTGGGTAGGTCCGGCTCGGGGTGAGATCGATCGCGTGGCCGCTGCCGGACTCGAGGACGAACTTCAGCATCGGCTCTGTGTCGAGGTAGTAGAACTCGATCGTGTCGCCGATCCGCCCGCCCATCAGGACCTTCGCCCCGCGGGCCTCCCATTCCTTCTTGAACGCATCCGAATCGCCCTGGGAATGCATCATGCAGGCGATGTGCTGGACGCCCTCCCCATGCTCCTCGAGCCATTCCTTGTAGATGCTCGGTCCGTCGAGCGGCTGGACCAGCTCGAACACCAGTCCGGGCTGCACCTCGCACTCAGCGCCGAGCATCGAGAACGCGACCGGTTCGCCCCGCAGGTGGGTGTGATGCAGCTTCGGTGGGACGTGCTCGTAGACGTTCCACGGTCCCCAGCCGAGCGTCTCATGGAGCATCTTCATCGAGGCGTCGAGATCGCGGACCACCATCGCCACCTGGGAGATGTGGGTGGGTGCCTTCGCGGACTCCATGGCAAGCCCTCCTGCCGCGCGTCCGGCGGCGTGCGCGGTCGCCTGGACCTGGACCCGTCGCGCCCTGGGGAGACCCGCGCCCGGGCCTGTTGGCAAGATTGTGCCATCACCGTCAAGTCCTTGCAGCCGGTGGTATCGTCCACGTCAAGACCCACCGCGGGGGCCGGGCGGCGAGCCCATCCGGTGGAGGCGATGGAGGACGCTCGTGCGGCAGCGCCAGGCGGCTGACGTGGGGGCGGATGCGCGCACGATCGACGTGCTGACCGACGTCGCCAGGCGGTTCTACCTGCGCGGCGATAGCCAGATCGACATCGCCCGCGACCTTGGGCTCGACCCATCGACGGTCTCCCGCTACCTCAAGCGTGCGAGGAGCGAGGGCATCGTGCACGTCGAGATCCGCCCGCCCCGCCGGGAGGAGGTCGACCTCGGGCTCGAGCTGGCCGCTCGCTACCAGCTCGACCGGGCCATCGTGGCCCCGGCGGGCTCCGAGAAGGACGAGATCCTGGGGGCCGTCGCCGCAGAGTACGTCGAGGGCGTCGTGCGGAGCGGGATGCGCCTCGGCATCTCGTGGGGCCGGACCCTCGCCGATGTCGTCCGCCACCTGCGGCCGGGGACGGTCGCGGGCATGACCATCTCCCAACTCGCCGGCGGGGTGAATGATCCGATGCCTGGGATCCAGGGCGCCGACCTCGTCCGGGGGATCGCCGAGCTCTACCCGGACTCCCGCGTCCGGTACCTCCACGCCCCTGCGATCGTTGCCTCGGAGGCGATCCACAAGGCGCTCCTGTCCGACCCGACCGTCCAGGCGTCCCTCCAGTCGGCGCGCCGGACGGAGGTCGCCCTCGTCGGCATCGGTCAGATGACGCCCGCCGCCACGCTCTTCCTCGGTGGCCACGTCGGCCCGGACGATTGGCAAGCGCTCGTCGAGGCCGGTGCCGTGGGGAACATGAACACCCGGTTCTTCGACGCCGACGGCTGCCCCGTGCCGGAGCTTGAGTCGCGGACGGTGGCGATCACCTGGGAGGAGCTGCGCTCGATCCCGAACGTCGTCGCGGTCGCAGCGGGGCTGGACAAGGTCGCGGCGATCGACGGTGCGCTGGCCAGCCACGCCATCGACACGCTCGTGACGAACGAGGCGACCGCCCGGTCACTGCTCGAGCGATGAATGTCCGTCGGCCGAGAGGGCGACGCGGACAGGAGGACGGGACATGACACGGCCGCACCGAGTCGCGCTGGTCACCGGAGGCGGCAGCGGCATCGGGGCCGCGATCGCCGGCCGGCTCGCCGGTCGAGGCGACGCGGTCGCGCTCATCGGGCGCCGCCGAGCGATGCTCGAGACGGTGGCCGGCGAGATCGAGGCGAAGGGCGGTGTGGCCGTCGTCCTCGCCGAGGACCTCGCGGACCCGACCGCCCCACGGCGGATCGTCGATGTCGTCGTCGGGACACTCGGCCGGCTCGATGTCCTGGTGAACAACGCCGGGTTCATCAAGAACCTGCCGATCGACCAGCTCACGAACGAGGTCTTCGACCTCCACCTCGCGGTGAACATCCGGGCGCCGTTCCTCCTGACGCAGGCCGCCCTGCCGCATCTCGCCATGTCAGGATCCGGCGCCATCGTCAACATCTCGTCGTCGTCGGCGAGCCTCGCCATCCCCGGCCAGTCGGCCTACGGCCTGACGAAGGCGGCCCTCGAGTACATGACTCGGTCGTATGCGGCCGAGCTCGCGGCGCGCGGCATCCGCGTCAACTGCATCGCTCCGGGACCGATCGACACGCCGATCCACCTGTCGTGGGCGGCGGACATGGAGACCGCCTACGTCGCCCTGCGGGACGCGTCGCCGCTCGGGCTGATCGGGGCGCCGGACGACATCGCCCGCTGGGTCGAGCGGCTGTCCGACCCGGCCGAGCGTTTCGTCACGGGCGCCATCTTCCATATCGACGCCGGCCAGACCCTGAACGGCTGGGCCTCCGCGATCGCGGGCGCAGCGGCCGACGTCCCGCTGGCGAAGCCCTGAGTCGAGCGATGAAGAAGCTGATCAACGACCCGTTCGATGTCGTCGACGAGATGCTCGAGGGGTTCGTCGCGACCCATGCCGACATCGTCCGGCTGGCTGCGCCGCGGGTCGTCGCGCGGCTGACCGGCGGTGGTCCCAAGGTCGGCCTCGTGGTCGGCGGCGGCTCCGGCCACGAACCCGCCTTCGGCGGCTACGTCGGCGAGGGGCTCGCCGACGCGGCGGCGCTGGGCAACGTCTTCGCCGCTCCTCCCCCGGATGTCTGCCTCGACGCGATCCGGGCCGCCTCGAGCGGGGCGGGGGTGCTCCTCGTCTACGGCAACTACGCCGGCGACGTGCTGAACTTCGACCTCGCCGCGGACCTCGCCGCCGTCGAGGGCATCGCCTGCCGGACCGTCCGGGTCACCGACGATGTCGCGTCCGCGCCGGCGCTCGAGCGGGAGAAGCGGCGTGGGATCGCGGGCGACGTCTTCGTCTTCAAGATCGCGGGCGCGTCGGCCCAGCGCGGCGACGACCTGGCTGGGGTCGAGCGCCTCGCCAACGCCGCCAACGACGCCTGCCTGAGCATCGGCGTCGCGCTGTCCGCCTGTGAGGTCCCCGGATCCGGCCGGCCGACCTTCGAGATCGGCCCGGATGAGATCGAGATCGGGATGGGCGTCCACGGCGAGCCCGGCATCCGGCGGGGGATCCTCGAGCCGGCCGATGCCGTCGTGGACCGGATGCTCGACGCGATCCTCGGGGACCCGGGCCCGCTCGGCATCGGCAGGGGCGACCTCGCCCTGCTCGTCAACGGCCTTGGCGCCACGCCGCACATGGACCTGTATGTCCTGTATCGCGCCGCGCGGCGTCGCCTCGAGGCGGCCGGCTGGACCGTTCGACGGAGCTACGTCGGGGAGTACGTGACGTCACTCGAGATGGCCGGAGCCTCCATCACGGTCATGCGTCTCGACGACGAGTTGCTCCCGCTGCTCGACGCTCCGGCCCGGTCAGCTCGGTGGACTTGATGTCGAGCACCCTCCGCCGGGCCATGCTCGGCGCCGCGGATGCTCTGGAGGGGGCGCGCGAGCGGCTCTGCGCGCTCGACGCGCAGACCGGTGACGGCGACCACGGCCTGACGATGGCGATCGGTGCCCGAGGCGTCCGGCGGCAGCTCGCCGCGGTCGACAGCGATGACCCCATGGCTCTCCTTCGGGCGGCGGCGGTGGGCATGGGCTCGGCCGGCGGCGCCATCGGCCCGATCTACGCGCGAGGCCTGCTCGCCGCCGCGACCGCGCTCCAGGATGCCGGCGGCCGGGAACCGAGCGCGGCAGTCGCGGATCCGGTCGGCATGCTCCATCGGGCCGCCGAGGCCGCCGCCACGGCTGTCGCGACCCTCGGCCACGCGGCGCCTGGCGACAAGACGGTACTCGACGCCCTGGGCCCCGTCGTGGACGCGTTGGCCGCCGCTGAGCGCGACGGGCGGCCGGTCGCTGCGGCGCTGGACGCGGCACGCACCGCGGCGCGGACCGGGGCCGAGGCGACGTCGGCGATGGAGGCCCGCATCGGGCGGTCGTCCCGGTTCGGCGAGCGGAGCATCGGGACCGCCGACCCGGGTGCGACGTCCTTCGCCATCGTCGTCGATGCCGTCGTCTCGATCGCGTTGGGCGAGGTCGGCGGCCTCGGCGACGCGGGCGCCAGCTGAGCGATGACCACGCTCATCGGAACGAGCTGGAAGATGAACCTGACCTCGACCGAGGCCGACGCATGGTTCCGGTCGTTCGTGCCGCTCGTCGCCGGCATCGCCGGGTGCGAGCTGTTCGTTCTGCCGCCCTTCACCGCCATCTGGGTCGCGCGCGTGCACCTGGCCGGGACCGGCATCGCCTGGGGAGCCCAGGACGTCCACCCCGATGAGGAAGGCGCGCATACCGGCGACGTCTCGGCCTCGATGCTGGCTGACCTCGGCTGCTCGTTCGTCGAGGTCGGCCATTCGGAGCGGCGGCGCGAGCACCGCGAAACGCCGGACCTCATCGCGGCGAAGGTCGCCGCCGCCGTCCACGCCGGGATGCGGCCGATCCTCTGCGTCGGCGAACGGACGCCCGGCCCGCTCGACGACGTCGTCGCCGGGCTTCTCGACGACCTCGGGCAGTCCCTCGCGCGTCTCGGCCCGCCGGACGCCGACCGGGTCGTCATCGCGTATGAGCCCGTCTGGGCGATCGGCGAGGGGGCAACGGCCGCTCCCCCGGACCGCGTCGGCCAGGTCCACCGGGCGCTTGCCGATCGGCTCGCCGACCGGTGGCCCGGCGTTCGGGTACCGATCATCTACGGCGGCAGTGTCGATGCGGGATCCGCGTCGGCGCTCGCGGCTGAGCCCGGCGTCGACGGCCTGTTCGTCGGCCGTCGGGCGCTCGACCCATCCGAGTTCGCGCGGATCGCGTGGGCGGGCGTCACCGCCCGAACGGGAGGCGCTCGGTGAAGATCGCGCTCGGTGCCGACCACCTCGGCTATCCCCTCAAGGAGGCCGTTCGCGAGCACCTGGAGTCCCTCGGTCACGAGGTCGTCGACTTCGGGGTGACGGATCCCCGGCCGGTCGATTACCCGGACGTCGCGGTCGAGGTGGCGCGGGCCGTCGCCGACGGCACGTTCGGCCGAGCGATCCTCGTCTGTGGGACCGGCATCGGGATGGCCATCACCGCAAACAAGGTCCCCGGGGTCCGGGCGGCGAACGTGGCGGACCCATACTCGGCCGAGCGGGCCCGGAAGTCGAACGACGCCCAGGTCCTCTGTCTCGGCGCCCGCGTCGTCGCGCCGGAGGTCGCCCGGATCATCGTCGACCACTGGCTCGCATCGGAGTTCCAGGGCGGCGAGTCGGCCCGCAAGGTCGCCAAGATCGACGCCCTCGACGCGCGGGAGACGTGATCCGGCGACCGCGGGCTCGCGCCCCATGATCGCGTGGCGATCGTGGTGTGAGATCCGCGGCGACCCCCGGGGAGCCGCCCGATGGGCGGCCAGCCGTGCGTGGGAAGGCTGCTAGAATGCCCTCCGCGCCGACATAGCTCAGCGGTAGAGCAGCTGTTTCGTAAACAGCAGGTCCTCGGTTCAAATCCGAGTGTCGGCTCCAGCGATCTGAGCGTGAAGCCGCCGCTCCGGGACCGTCCGGGCGGCGGTTTCCGTCTCCGCTGACCCCTACGCTGACCCCTGCGGGTAGAGCTCGGTGGGGGTCTCGGCGGACGGCGGGCCCAGCGCCTCGTCCATCCGCTCGGCGGCCGCCCGCCCGAGCGCCGGGATGACGTGGCTGTACGTGTTGAGGGTCAGGCTGATCTGGCTGTGGCCGAGCGTCTCCATGACGACCCGTGGCGAGACCCCCTGGGCGAGCAGGAGCGAGGCGCAGGCGTGGCGCAGGTCGTGGAAGCGCTGGCGCCGCAGGCCGGCTCCCGCCAGGTGCGCCTGGAAGCGCCGGGTGACCGCGATCCCATCGAGCGGGGTCCCGACCGTCGTCGTGAAGACGAGCGCCCGCGGGTCGTCGTGCCAGCGGGAGCCGGCCAGCAGTCGGTCGTGAAGCTGCCGGGTGCGATGGGCGCGGAGGGCCTCGCGCACGAACGCCGGGAGCGCGACGACGCGCCGGCTCGTCGCTGACTTCGGCTCGACGAGCACGAGCCTGCCGTCGACCCGCTGGAGGGCGTGGCGGACGGTGAGGACCGAACCCTCAAGGTCCACGTCCTCCCAACCGAGCCCGAGGATCTGGCCCTGCCGCAGCCCGACCCCGAGGGCGACGATGTAGAGCGCCTCGAGCCGCTCGCCCCGGATCGCGTCGAGGAAGATCCGCGCTTGGTCGGGCGTCAGCGGCCGGACGTCTCGGCGCGGGACGCGGGGCGGCTCGGCGAGTCGAGCGACGTTGCGGGTCACGAGGCCCCAGCGTTCGGCCTGCCCGAGGGCCTGGCGGGGCACCGCCCACAGGTACCGACCGTCCGCGGCGAGAGCCCGGCGGCCGACTTCGCGTTGAGGAACGCCTGGACCTGCTGGGGGGTCAGCCGGGTCAGGCGAAGATGGCCGAGACCGGGCACGAGATGGACCCGGACGATCCCCCGGTAGCTCCGGAGGGTCCTCGGTCGGACCGTCGGTTGCGCCGAGCCCCGGAGCCACTCTTCGAGGAAGGCGCCGACGGTCAGGCGTGCCGGCGGCAGCGGCAGGCCACCGGCCTCCGCGCGGAGCGCCGCCTGGAGCTTCGCGCGGACCTCGGCCTGCGTCCGCGCGAGGAGCGATCGACGGACCCGCCGCCCGTCCGGTCGGGTGACGAGGACGCGGGCCTCCCAGCGTTCGTCCGGCCGCAAGCGGATCGTGCCGGAGCGGGTCGCCCTCCGGATCCCGTGAGCCTCGCCCAGCCTGCAGAGACGTCGCCGGGCTGACTGCCGTCCACACTTGGCCGCTCGTCAAATCGGGCCGACTAGCTGGGACGACCTCGACTGGTTGCTCAGGCTTGCGCCGCCTCCTCGGTCCACGATGCGACGACCCGATCGAGGAGCGGGAGCGGCAGCGAGCCCGAGCCAAGCGCCCTGTCGTGGAAGGCCTTGATGTCGAACCGGTCGCCGAGCCGGGCACGGGCGTCCGCTCGCATCCGCAGGATCTCGAGCCGACCGAGCATGTAGGCGAGGGCCTGGCCCGGGAGGGCGATGTAGCGGTCGATCTCGGCCGTCACCGGCCCATCGGGAATTGGCGAGTTGCGGACCACGTACTCGATCGCCTGGCGACGGCTCCAACCCAGCGCGTGCATGCCCGTGTCGACGACCAGGCGGCATGCCCGCAGCGAGTCGCCTGCCAGCATCCCGAGCCGGTCGAGCGGCGTCGAGTAGAGGCCCATCTCGTCGGCGAGGCGCTCGGCGTAGAGGCCCCAGCCCTCGGCGTACGCGGCTACGTCCAGCCACCGGCGGAACTCGGGAATCCCCTCGAGCTCGGCCGCGATCGCCCCTTGGAGATGATGGCCCGGGATGCCCTCGTGGTAGGAGACCGACTCGATCTCGAAGCGGCCCCAGCCGGTTGGGTCGGCGGTGTTCCAGAAGACGACGCCGCCGCGGGTGCCATCCTTCGAGGGCGGGAAGTAGTAGCCGAGCGCACCTGCCTTGACCTCTTCGACGCGGCAGTCCGCCCTGGGCACGATCCCGAACCAGTCCGGCATCGCGGTCTTGGCCTTGGCCATGGCGACCTCGGACGCCGCGACGATGTCGGGGCCGTTCGTGTGGTGGAGCGCCGGGTCGGAGCGGAGCCCCTCGAGGATCCGCTCGAGGTCCCTCGTCCCCAGGACCTGGGAGCCGATCTCGCGATACTCGTCGGCCAGCACAGCGACCTGGGCGAGGCCGATCTCGTGGATCTCCGCGGGCGACTTCGAGAGCGTCGCATGGAATCGGATCGCCCGAGCGTAGGCATCGTCGCCGCCGGGGATCCAGCGGAGACCGACCCGATCCTCCGGGCGAGCGGCGGGCAGCAGCTCGTCCCGCAGGATGTCGCGGTATGCGGCGAGCGCGGGTCGGACGTCCCTGTCGATGACGGCCCGGAGCCCGGCCGTCCAGTGCTCCGGGTCCGCGACCGCCGGCGAGGGCGCGACGAGGAGCGGGTCCTGTTCGACCGGCCGCGCGAGCCAGGCATCGAGCTGGGCGATCGTCTGCTCGACCAGGACCCGGACGGGCAGGCGGCCGTGGGCCTTTCCCTCCCGGTGTCGCTCGCCGAGGTCGTGGAACAGCCGGGCGACGCCGCGCAGCCTGGCGGGCATCGCGTCGGCGACGTCGGCGGTCGGCAGGCCGAGCTTTGGCAACCACACGGGCAGCGACACCTGCGGGCCCGTGATCGGGCTGACGGCGATCTCGGCCAGGCGGGCCTCGGCCAGGTCGGCGCGGACGCCGGCGTCCCAGGCGACGAGCTCGCGCGTCAGGCAGTCCTGGCCCACGAGCGCGTCTGCGGGGATGGCCTCGGCCCGGGCGGCGAAGCTGCGCGACTCGGCGATCTCCGCGTCCTCCGCCGTGCGCGAGACGTCCTCGGCCCGGTCGGCGAACCGGTAGTCGCCCTGGAGGTGCGCCAGGATCGGGGAGATACGCTGTCGAAAATCGTGGTACTCGGTGGCGAGCCGGGTGATGTCGTCGGTCACGAGGACCTCCGAGCAGTTCGGGTTGGCGTCCGCACGAGCGTACGCCCGGCAGGGCGGTCGGGTCGTCGGCGGCCGCCGGATCCGCTCCCGATCGCTCGACCTCAAGGCGGCGCGGCGGACCGCATGCCCGTCCGTACCTGGCTGACTTCCTCGCCTCGCTCGACGAACCGCGCTCCTGATCAGCTTGCGACCCGCAGCTCGGCCGACGCCGACGGTCCCGTCACACCGCACCGCAGCGGCCACTGTGCCGGCACAGAGAGGTCGGTACCGGAGGTTTGAATCCTCTCGCCCCGATCATCCGTACGAGACGCCCTTGTCGCGTTGGTATCAGCGGCACAGAGCCGAACGCCTGAGCAACGCCGTCCAGCCAAGGCGTGTAACGCCCAAGTCGCCCGCCGACATCGAGAAGAGTCACGGCCAGACCGCGTCACGCTCGACGCGGTTCGTCCGCGTCGTCGCCGTGACCGGTGGCGTCCTGGCGATGCTCGTCGCGGGCGCGTTCGTCGGCGGCATCATCGCCTTCTTCGTCGCCGCCCTCGCCGACTTCTCGGAGCGGATCGCGGCCGATGCGTCGCCGACCGACCGGAACCTTGCCCGGATCCTGCTTGTTCGTGGGCGGCGCACCTGGATGGATCGTCTTCGCGGCCCTAGGGTTCCAACTCAACGTCCGCATCTGGTCCTGAGCCGCCAGGGTCAGATCCGCCGACCAGCGCGGGAAGCGGTCGGGTCAGGCCGTGTCCTCTCGGACGATGCGGAACCCCGCAGGAGGAGTCACCCGGCCCCAGATCGGGATAGTGTCGGGCCGAGTCCATCCGAACCCCGGACGAGTCGGAGCGGGGTTAGAGACCGCCCCGCTTTCTACCGCGAGGCGTCAGGCGGCTGAGCGATCCCCGAGTGGTCCACGAGGACATGGATCGGAGGTCCGCCCCGGAACCCGAGACGCTCGAGGATCGGGCGCGAGTCCTTGCCTGCCTGGACGATGAGCGCGGGGGTCCCGCGACGGACGGCCTCGTCCCAGCGGGCGCGCACAAGGGCCCGGTACGCTCCGCGACCACGGGCCGACGGCAGGGTTGCGGCGCCGCCGAGGTACGGTGGTCCGGCGCTCAGGCAGAGGAGTATGGCGTAGGCAACCGGCTCGCCATCAATCCACGCCACATACCGGCCGTGGTCGTCAGCCTGGGCGTACGCCCACTCCTCGGCGAGCCGTACCCGCATCTCCTCGCGGTTCTTGTCGGGTATCGCGAAGCCCTCGTACATGACTTCCCGCAAGCGCTCGAAGTCCGCGAGCGTCTCGACGCGTCGTACCTCGACGCCACTCGGCGCGGGTGGTGGCTCGTGGTCGAGGACCATCGGCGTGAAGACAGGCTCGTCGGGCTCGGGCTCCGCCCCCCGCCTGACGAGCCGCTCCACGAGGTCGTCCGGCCTGGCCGACGCCCCGACGAACCACGTGAACGCGTTGCGCCCGTGCTCGGCGAACCACGCCCGGACCTCGTCGGTCCGTCCGTCGGCGCTCGACGCATCGAAGCGCACCCGGCTCGCCATACCGTCCCAGCAGGACGTTGTCCGTCCGTGGAACAGGACGACGTCACCGGCATCGTGGAGGACCTCGTTCGGCCACGGAACCGAGTACGAGTAGGCGTCCTCGGCGATCAGCAGCGGATCCTGCGTCGCGAGCGTCTCCATCCTTGCACCTTCGCGCTCCGACCATCGTCGTTGCGCGGGACGATAGGCGCGGGGGAGCGGGGTGGCAAGGGTCGGATCGCCGCTCGCGGGCCCTCCGGGCCGTTGCGGCGATACGCCCGAAGGCGTCTGGCCGCGCAGCGCGCGTCGAAGTGGCGATCGAACCGCGAGTCGCCCGGGGAGCAGCAGTCCACGGCCGCGATCCTGGAAGTCGGTGCTCGCCGGCGTGCGCGGGAACGGGATGACGTCCCGGATGTTCGCCATCCCCGTCGCGTAGGCCACTGCCCCGTCGAACCCGAGCCCGAACCCGGCGTGTGGCACGGAGCCGCAGCGGCGCAGGTCGCGGTACCACCAGTAGGCCGCGGGATCGAGCCCCGTCTCGCGGATCCGCGAATCCAGCACGTCGAGGCGCTCCTCTCGCTGGCTGCTCGTGTGGATGCCGGTCGAGCTGCTCCCCGATAGCCAGATCGTCGCGATCGCGTGCGACGACGACTACACCTTCGGCGTCCTCCACTCGCGCGTCCACGAGTGCTGGGCGTTGGCTCTGGGCACACAGCTCGAAACGCGACCGCGTTACACCCCCACCGCGACGTTCGAGACCTTTCCGTTCCCGCGCCCGATGGACGAGCAGCGCGGGGCAACTGCCGTCGCAGCCCGCCGCCTCGTCGAGCTTCGAGATGGCTGGCTCAACCCGCCCGGCCTCGCCGAAGACGAGCTCGCGGCCCGGACCATCACGAACCTCTACAACGAGCGACCGACTTGGCTCGCGGACGCGCATGCCGACCTCGATCGAGCGGTCCTTGATGCCTACGGCTGGCCGGCCGACCTTCCCGCCGACGAGGTTCTCGCTCGCCTCCTCGCCCTCAACTTCGGACGAGAGCCCGCCTGATACGGTCGGCGCTTTCGAGGCACCGCCCTGGCATCGGACTCGACACGATGGAAGCGTCGTGTCAACCATTGGCCGGACCGGGCAGGGTCTGCGCTAGCTCTATGGCGAGCTTGCTGACCGATCTTGGTGCCGCCCTTTTCGCCTTCGGGGAGCGGTCCAGCGCCACCGCTGAGCCCCTCGGATGGCGGTTCGCCCGACTCGATCTCCACGGCGTGCATGGTGCCCTGACCCCACTGGCCCTGGCGGCAGGAGACTCACGTTGTGGGAATGGGCTCGCGAAGGCCGCGCGTCACTCGATGCGGATCAGGTAGCTTTCGACCGTGGACCGCTTTCCCTTGAGCTGAAGGGATCGGGGTTCGGCTGCTGGATAGGCGCTGGCGACCGCCTCGTACGTAGCCGCGCACATGAGGATCTCTCCGCCACCGGCCGACGCCTGAAGGCGAGCGGCCGTATTCGTAACGTCCCCAATGGCGGTGAAGTCCTTGAAGCCGCCGCCGCCGACGTTGCCGACGTACTCGTCACCGGTGCAGATCCCGACGCCGACCTCGAGCCAGCTCCCTG
>JAPVSP010000358.1:0-3997 GCA_047519685.1 Chloroflexota bacterium | reverse complement strand
GGCGTCGGCACCACCGTCGGCGTCGCCCTCGGCGGAGCCCTCGGCCTCCGCTGACACGTCGTCGGCCGGTCCCGATGTGAGCCCGGACGTCATCGGCCCGTCCCCCTCCATCCCGCCATACAGTCCGCCGACGCCTCCGGCCCCCAGCCCCTCGGCGTTCGGCTTCGTCATGCATGTCCCGGTCCTCATGTACCACCGCGTCGTGCCGCCGGCCCAGGCTGGCGACTCGCTGCCGTCGCTCGTGGTGCCGCCCGACCGGTTCGCCGCTCAGATGGCCGCCCTGGCCGCGGCCGGCTGGCACACCATCACGGCATCCGAGCTGTCGACCGATGTGGCGGACGGACGGCGGCCGCCGGCACGGACGTTCGTCATCACCTTCGATGATGGCTACGACGACGGTTTCACGTACGCGCTGCCGATCCTGCAGGCTCACGGCTTCAGGGCGACGTTCTACGTGATCACGGGGCGGATCGGAGATAGCCCTGGCCCCCTCCAGTCGCTGACCCCGGAGCACGTCCAGGCCCTGGCGGCCGCCGGCATGGAGATCGGCGACCACACCGTGAGCCATGCCGACCTGCCGGCCCTCACCGAGACGCTGATGCGCTACCAGATCGTCGCGGCCGCGGCACGGATCGAGCAGCTCGTGGGGAGCCCGCCGACGACCCTCGCCTACCCGTACGGCGCCCGGGACGCCGCGGTCATCCGCGAGGTCGCGGCGGCGGGATTCGGCCTGGCCCTGACGAACGTCGAAGGGTGCCTGGAGTCCTGGTCGACCCGCTTCGTCGTCCCGCGGCTGCGCGTCGGGCCCGGGACCACACCACAGATGCTCCTCGCCACGATGCGCCCGTACGCCACCGGGTGAGGGCGGAGCGGAAGGGCCGCCGCTCTCCCTTGCCACGCGCCCCGGTGTCCACGTGCTGGAGGACGCGGTGGATCCCGGTCAGGCCGGCTGGTTGTCGATCTGCGCGCGCTGCAGCCTGCCGCTGAAGTCGACGTAGATCGCCTTCCACTCCGTGTAGGTGTCGAGCGCCGCGTGCCCGGCCTCGCGGTGGCCGTTGCCGGTCTCCTTCCAGCCGCCGAACGGCAGGTGCGTCTCGGCCCCGATCGTCCCGGCGTTCACGTAGACGATCCCGGTCTCGAAGTCGCGCATCGCTCGGAAGGCGATGTTCACGTCGCGCGTGTAGATCGACGAGGAGAGGCCGTAGCGGGTCTGGTTGAGCGCCGTGACCGCAGCCGGATAGTCGGGCACCGGGATGACGCCCAGCAGCGGCCCGAAGATCTCCTCCTGGCCGAGCCGGTCCATCGGCCGGATGCCGCTGAAGATCGTGGGCTCGAAGAAGTGACCGTGCTCCAGCCCGGCGCCGGTCGCCCGACGGCCCCCGCACACCAGGCGTCCCTCCCGCGCGCCGACGTCGATGTACCCCTCGACCTTCTCCACGGCCGCGGCGTTGATGAGCGGGCCCACCTCCGTCGCCTCGTCGAGGCCCGGCCCGAGCCGGAGCGACCGCGTCCGAGCCTCGAGACGCTCGAGGAGCGGGTCCAGGACGACCTCCTCGACGATGAGCCGCGAGCAGGCCGTGCAACGCTGTCCGGTCGTCCCGAACGCCGACCAGAGGATGCCCTCCGTCGCCAGTTCGAGGTCCGCATCGCGCAGGACGGCGATGGCGTTCTTGCCGCCCAGCTCGAGCGAGAGCCGCTTGAGCCGCTTGCCGGCCCGGGTCGCGATCGACTTGCCGGTGGACGAATGCCCCGTGAACGAGACGACCTGGACGTCCGGGCTCTCGACCAGGGCGTCGCCCACCTCCGCGCCCGAGCCCGTCACCAGGTTGACGCTGCCCGGCGGGAACCCCGCCTCGGCCATCAGCTCGACGAGGAGCGTCGCGCAGTGCGGCGTGTCCGAGGCCGGCTTGAACACGACGGTGTTGCCGGTCACGAGGGCGGGCATCATCTTCCAGCACGGGATCGCGACCGGGAAGTTCCAGGGGGTGATGATCGCCGCCACGCCGATCGGCTGCCGGATGCTCATCGCCCACTTGTCCGGCAGCTCGGAGGGGACCGTGTCGCCGAACAGCCGACGGCCCTCGCCGGCCATCAGGAAGGCGATGTCGATCCCCTCCTGGACGTCGCCGCGGGCCTCCGCCAGCACCTTGCCCATCTCGCGCGTCATCGCCCGCGCCAGCCGTTCCTTGTGCTCGGCGAGGAGCTGGCCGAAGCGATACAGGATCTCGCCGCGCTTCGGCGCCGGGGTGGCCCGCCAGGCCGGGAAGGCCGTCTCCGCCGCGCGGACGGCCCGGGCGACGTCCGCGGCGTCGCCCGCCTGGAACCGCCCGATGACCTCGCGGTCGTCGGCGGGGTTCCGGCTCTCGAAGGTCCGGCCGGAGGTCCCCGGCACCCACTCGCCGGCGATGAACAGCCGGAACGTCGGGCTACCGCTCTCCTGCTCGCCCTCGCGCGGGGAGCTCGCCAGGTCGGTCATCTCAGAGGTTCGGCGAGGCGCCGAGCTTCGCGATGAGCCGCTTCAAGTCAGCCAGCTCGTCGGCCTCCTCGCGCCCCAGGGTGGCCTGGAGCAGGCGGAGCGCCTGGAGCAGGATCTCGATCTCCTCGTCGGTCAGTTCGACCGGCTCGGTCGTGAGCTCACGGTCGGTCCGCTCGTCGGTCATCCCGCGCCTCCCTCTCGGGCCTGGACGCGTTCGAAGGCCATCGCGACCGAGCCGCCGCCGCCCAGGCACAGCGTGGCGAGTCCGTAGCGCCCCGCCCGACGGCGGAGCTCGTGGAGCAGTGTCGCCACGATCCGGGCTCCCGAGGCGCCGATCGGATGACCGAGCGCGATCGCCCCGCCGTTGACGTTGACCCGGTCCCAGTCGAAGCCAAGCTCACGCCCATCCGCCAGCGTCTGGGCGGCGAACGCCTCGTTGATCTCGATGAGGTCGAACGCCTCGATCGGCAGCTCCGTCCGGTCGAGCAGCCGCCGGACGCCCTCGACCGGGGCGAGGAACAGCCACTTCGGCGCGACCTCGGCCTGGGCGTAGCCGACGATCCGCGCCAGCGGGCGGAGGCCCAGGCGCTCGACGGCGCGCTCGCTCGCGACCACCGTCGCGGCGGCGCCGTCGGTGATCCCGGGGGCGTTGCCGGCGGTCACCGTGCCCGTCGTCGCGTCGCCGCGGTCCTCACCGTCGGGGAGCCCGAAGGCCGGCCGCAGTCGGCCGAGCGCCTCCAGGCTGGTGTCGCGCCGCGGGTTCTCGTCCTCCGTCACGAGCGTCTCCCGGCCCTTGGCGTCGCGGACCGGCACCGCGACCAGCTCGTCGCCGAAGCGGCCCGCGTCCATCGCGGCGACCGCCCGCTGGTGCGAGCGCAGCGCGAAGGCGTCCTGGTCCTCGCGGCTCACCCGCTCCCGGATCGCGACGCGCTCGGCGTGCGTGCCCATGTGGCAGCTCTCGATCGCGCACCACAGGCCGTCGTGGACGGTCGAGTCGACGAGCGCCCCGTCGCCCAGCCGGTAGCCGAACCGCGCACCCGGCTGCAGGTACGGGGCCAGGTCCATGCTCTCCATGCCGCCGGCCACGGCGACCTCCGCGTCCCCGGCCCGGATCTCGGCGGCCGCGAGCATGATCGCCTTGAGGCCGGACCCGCAGACGCGGTTGATCGTCGTCGCGCTCGTCGTCTCAGGCAGGCCGGCGGCCAGCGCGGCCTGGCGGGCCGGTGCCTGGCCAGCGCCCGCCTGCAGGACCTGGCCCATGAGGACCTCGTCGATGGATGTGCCGTCGGGCAGGCCGGCCCGCTCGACGGCGGCCCGGATGGCGACCCCCCCGAGGACCGTCGCGGGGGTGGTCGAGAGCGCCCCGCCGAACCTCCCGATCGGGGTCCGGGCCGCGCTGACCAGGAAGACATGGCCGCTGGGGCCGGACGCAAGCTCGGTCATCGCCCGAATCTACACCGGGCGTCGGCCCGCCCGGGCCGGGCCCGGCGTCCGCGGGCGCCGGGCCGGCCTACCCTGTGG
>JAPVSP010000357.1:0-2375 GCA_047519685.1 Chloroflexota bacterium | reverse complement strand
GTGTACACCGCCTCGGGCTCGGGGAAGGTCTTGCCGTAGCGGTTGTTGAAGAGCCGGGCGATCTCGCGCGAGAGCTCGAGGTGTGCGGTCTGGTCGCGGCCGACCGGCACCAGCGAGGCCTTGTACAGGACGATGTCGGCGGCCTGGAGGACCGGGTAGTTCAGCAGCCCGGCGTTGATGTCGTCCGGCTGGTTCTCGCGCTTCTCCTTGTACGTCGGCGTCCGCTCGAGCCGGCCGACCGGCGTGACCGTGTCGAACAGCCAGCACAGCTCCGTGACCTCGGGCCGGTCCGACTGGACGAACAGGATGCAGCGCTGCGGGTCGAGGCCGAGCGCGAGGAGGGCTGCCGCCATCTCCCGCGTCTGGGTCCGGAGGCGCTCCCCGTCGTGCATCGTCGTCAGTGCGTGGTAGTCGACGATGCAGTAGATCGCCTCGTACTCGTGCTGGAGGCGGACATAGTTGCGGATCGCCCCGAGGTCGTTGCCGAGGTGGGGCTCCCCAGAGGGCTGGATGCCGCTGAAGGTGCGCCGCCGGGGCGGGTCGGCCGGAAGAGACGAGGAGGGTGCGGCGGACGCCTGTGGCCGGTCCTCGGCATCCGTGCGGGGGGTCGTCATGGCGGCCGAGTGTAGCGGACGGGCCCCGAGGCGTGGGCGAGCCCGGCCCACGGTCCGGGGTCGTCGGAGGCCGCTCCGGCTCGGCTACCATTCCCGCGCGATGCGCATCCCCCGGATCCGCCCATGCTGACGAACCGACCGCCGCTCCGCGTGGCCGTGCTCGGCGCCGGCAGCGTCGGGCGCGAGGTCGTCCGCGGCCTGCTCGAGCGGGGCGCGCGCATGGTCGCCGCCGCCGGGGGCCCGCTGGCCGTCAGCGGCATCGCGGTCCGCGATGTCGCCCGGGCCGTCGGGCGGGGGCTGCCGGAGGACCTGCTGACCGATGCCCCGGCCCACCTCGTCGCCTCGCCCGGGACCGACCTCGTCGTCGAGCTGATGGGGGGCGAGGAGCCGGCTTTCACGCTCATCTCGGCGAGCCTTGCCGCGGGCAAGCCAGTCGTGACGGCGAACAAGCACGTCATCGCCCACCACGGCCCGGAGCTGGAGGCGCTCGCCCGGCGCACCGGTGCGGCCCTCCGCTTCGAGGCGGCCGTCGGCGGCGGGATCCCCATCCTCGGCCCGCTCGCGACCGACCTCGCCGCCAACGAGATCCGGCGCGTCCGCGGCATCGTCAACGGCACGACGAACTTCCTCCTGACGCTGATGTCCGAGGAGGGCCGCCCGTACAAGGACGCGATCGAGGAGGCGCAGGCGCTCGGCTATGCGGAGGCGGACCCGACCGGCGACGTCGAGGGCGACGACGCCGTGAACAAGCTCGTGATCCTCGCCCGGCTCGCGTTCGGCGAATGGCTCGACCCCGCGTCGATCCTGCGCTGCCCGCCGACCGTCCGCGGCATGGGCCGACCCGGGATCACCGGCATCCGCGACGAGGAGATCGAGGGCGCCGAGGCGCTCGGCTTGACCATGCGGCTCATCGCGTCGGCCGCCCGGCTCGAGGACGACGAGATCGCCGCGACCGTCCTGCCGACCTGCGTGCCGGCCAACAGCCCCTTCGGCTGGACGACCGGCGTCACGAACCGGATCGAGGTGGAGGGCGATCCGATCGGCACGATCAGGATCGCCGGACCGGGCGCCGGCGGACGCGAGACGAGCAGCGCGGTCCTCGCCGACGTGCTGGCCATCGCCCGCGGCCAGGGCAGCACCTGGGCCGGCCTGCCGCCGGCGGCCGCCTCGGCCGTCGACCATATCCCGGCCGACCCGGGCCTCTCGGCCGCGCGCCACTGGTTCGCCTACCTGCCGGCGCTGGAGATCGGCGAGGGCCCGCTGCCGACCGCCCTCGACGAGGCCGCCGCGGTCGAGTTCCCGGACGGCACCGCGATCCGCAGCGAACATGTGACGCTCGAGGAGGCCCGGGCCGCCTTCAGCGCGATCCTGCCGCCGGACGCCGACGTCACGCTCTACCCGTGCGATGACTGACGCCCCGGCGACCGCCGGGCCGCTCGGCCGGCCCCGGCTCACCGACCGCTATCGGGCGTTCCTGCCGATCGTCGACGCGACCCCGGTCGTCTCGCTCGGCGAGGGCTTCACACCGCTCGTCCACCTCCGCCGACTCGGCGCGGAGCTCGGCCTGGCGAACCTCTACGCGAAGGTGGAGGGGGCCAATCCGACCGGTTCCTTCAAGGACCGCGGGATGGTCGTGGCCGTCGCCAAGGCGCTCGAGGCCGGGGCCGAGGCGATCGTGTGCGCCTCGACCGGCAACACCTCGGCCTCCGCCGCGGCCTACGGTGCGGCGGCGGGGCTCGAGGTCGTGGTCGTCCTGCCCCG
>JAPVSP010000356.1:0-2451 GCA_047519685.1 Chloroflexota bacterium | reverse complement strand
GCGACCCGCTTATCAGTCGCTTACTGCCGACGCATCAAGAAGGGAGAGGTGGCGCCACAGCCGATGTGGTGGGAGCGGCTCGTGCTCCTATTAGGCCAGACGGCGGGGGAGCGGGCCTGATAGCGCTGGCCAGACCGCGCCGAACCCAGTACGCGTTTGATTGACGACGCATGAGTGTCAGGTAGTTGCCCGTGACCAGATGTATGTCGAGGGCCGAAGCGCCTCCCTCCCATGGCCAGGACGGGTCGATGCCGGATCCGAGAGCAATGCGGACCGCAATAGCCCGCCGAAGCAGATCGCTGAACCGGTCGAACACCACTCTCATCTGCTCGCCCTCCAGCTCGGACCTGACCGCGGTCCGAACCTTCGGGAAGCTCTTCAGTAGTTCCGGAACAGCGCGGGGGTCTCCGTGGACGATCGCCGACCGAAGGTCATAGAGAGTCTTGACGGCCGCCTCGAGGACGCCAGGCGGGTCGTCATTCGTCGCGAGAAAGGCAGCGCTCCTCATCCGCAGCCGGAGGCCCACATCGGACCTGCCGGGTCCGCTCAACGCTGCCTCAAGCCCGATGGACAGCTCCAACAGTCGATCGAGCGCACCCAGCGTATGGTCGGTAGAGGCTCGGTTGAGCCGTGCGATCGCGAATTGCAGGTCCGTGTCGGTCTTGCCACGCGTAAGTACGCGAGCGAGGTCGCCATTGGCCAGGCGGCTGAGCCGAGAGGCGAGATGCCGATCGAGGGCGGCGGGTCGGTACAGGATGCGCATCGCGCCGGCATGCCGCATTGGCTGCACCGTGCAAGACATGGGGGAGACGACCGAAGGGTGCCCCCAGGCAACCACGAGGCTGTGTGCACTCGTACCAGTCACGACGCGCAGCGCGGTCAGAAACCGGTGGATCCTCGCGTCGGCTACGGCGGCAAGATCCGACGCAGTTTCCCAGCCGACCGCGTCGCAGGACACCACAGCGGTCTCGCCGGGGAAAGCGAAAGCATCCAATCGGTCGACCAAGAACCCCGACCCTGGGACGAGCCGGTCCAGCTCGCGCTCCGAGTTGTTGCCGACGTCCACGAGTCGGACGTCGCCAACATTGAGCTCCGCTTGTCCCCTCGCGTTCTTCGGCGCTGCCGACAGGTCGATATCGGAAACGACGTGTGCGACGCGGATGGAAGGCGGCTTCTCAAGCTCTGTCAGAAGCTCGTCGATCGCGGCCTGAATCGATGGGCTGTGCGACTCGTATGGCTCGTCGGCACGCGTCGCGACCGCTATCGAGGCGTGGAGCAGTCCGAACGCCCAAGAGCTCCCGAACTCGCGTCGCGGCCCGGAGCTCGAGGCGAATCGAGACGGCGCTGCCCTCTCGATGGCGGCTGCCAACCGTCGTTCGTGTGCCATCGCGAGGAAGCCTTCGTAGTCTTCTCCGACGCGAAGCCAAGGTTCGTAGCGCGACCTCGGGAGCACGCGGGCAGAAGCCAGAGAAGCGAAGACTTGGTCGAGGTAGCTGGTCGCCTCGCGTCGAATGTCCGCACGGGCGCGCAGACTCAGGCGACGCCGCGCAAATCGGGTGCGTGTGGAGCGAGACGAACCCGTGACCATCGTCGCCACGATCGTAGCGCGGCACACGCTGCGGCGAGGGTGCTGACCACTCGCTTGGCGACGCGGCAACTTCGTCGCTCTCTATCTACTACCCCTCCGTGGCGTTGACGACGATCGCACCTCGCCCTACACTCAATCCCGACGGATTTGCTCGGGATTAGCGACGCGCCGGCGGCCGGGCTCGACCCGCCCGCGCCCGTGGCCCCGCGATCCGGGCAAGCCGTCCATTCCCGACCAGCGCCGAGGACCCAGCCCTGAGCCAGCGAACGACCTTCCACGGCAGTGGCGCCCTCGCCTTCAGCACGAAGGGCGAGTACGGCGTCCGCCTGATGGTGCAGCTCGGACGGCATTTCGGATCCGGGCCCGCCTCGCTCGCCGAGATCGCCAGCGAGGAGGATCTCCCGCGGCCGTACCTGGAGCAGCTCGCGATCTCCCTGCGCGACGCCGAGCTGGTCGTGAGCACCCGCGGCGCTCACGGCGGCTACGAGCTCGCCCGCCCGCCGGAGGCGATCGCGATGGCCGACGTCCTGCGCGCCCTCGAGGGCCCGATCGCCCCGATGATCTGCGCCTCGGAGGCGGAGGCTGCGACCCACGTCTGCGACCGCACGGCCCGCTGCACGGTCAACGTGCTCTGGCTGCGGATCCGCGACGCGATCACCGGCACGCTCGAATCGATCACCCTCGCCGACCTCCTCCCGCCTCGGCCGATCGCCCTCGAGGCGTCCGTCCGCCAGGTGGCTGGCGTCCCGCCCCTCCACGAGCCCGAGCCCGAGCCGGTCCCGGCCTGACGGCTCGAGACGACCACCGACGGAGCACGAACCGACCGTGACCACCGACCAGCAGCTCGTCATCCGCGGCCTTCG
>JAPVSP010000355.1:0-4138 GCA_047519685.1 Chloroflexota bacterium | reverse complement strand
GGCGCTCGAGACCGGGGCGCTCGAGGCGGCGCCTCCCTTGTCCTTGGTCATCGCTCGGGCGACCGGGGGTCGCTCAGTCCTCCGGCATCTTGATCCAACCCTGGCGCATCGCATAGACGACCGCCTGGGTGCGGTCGTTCACGGAGAGCTTCCGGAGGATCGAGCTCATGTGGTTCTTGACCGTCTGCTCGCTGATGGACAGCGCATAGGCGACCTGCTTGTTCGTCATGCCCTGCGCGATGTTGTCGAGGATCTCGACCTCACGGGGCGAGAGCGGCGCGAAGATGGGCGCGGCGTCCTGGCCGTAGACCGCGAGCTCGCGGAACTCCTTGAGGACCCGGCTGGCGACGGCCGGCTTGGCGAAGACCTTGTCGTTGATGAGGAACTCGCCCAGCGCGACCCGGCGGATGATCGTGACCAGGTCGTCCGGGCCGACGTCCTTGAGGATGAACGCCGCGGCGCCCGAGCGGATCGCGTCGAACAGCGCGTCCTCGTCCTCCTCGACGGCCAGGATGATGATCCCGGTCGCGGGGATCTCGCGCTTGATGCGCTGCGTCGTCTCGATGCCGCCGGGGGCGGGCAGCGAGAGGTCCATGAGGATGATGTCGGGGGACGTCTCCGTCGCCGCGTCGATCGCGCTGCGGCTGTCGTCCGCCTCACCGACGACGACGAAGTCGGGCTCGCGCTCGAGGATGTTGCGCATCCCCACCCGCATGAGGGCGTGGTCGTCGACGATGAGGATCCGCGTCTTCTCGCCCCCCGCCCGACGGTCCGGTCCGCCTCGGCGACGCTCGGGCCCGCTGTAGTCCATCGAGCTCATCTGCTCCTCTCACCTCCCACCGGGATGGCCAGCCGGACGACGGTGCCCCCGTCCGGACGCGATCGTACTTCGAAGCGAGCCCCGATCAGCTCGGCTCGCTCGCGCATGAACTGGAGACCGAAGTTCCGGCGGCCCCGGGCCGCCACGGCGCCGGGGTCGAATCCGCGACCGTCATCCTGGACCTCCAGGACCCAGTCGTGGTCGTCGATCCGCGTGACCACCCGGACATGGGTCGCCGCCGCGTGCTTGCGAGTGTTCTGGAGCGCCTCCTGGGTGACGCGAAGGACGACCGTCCGGGCCATCTCGTCGAGCCGATCGGCCGGCGCCCGAAGGTCGGCCTCGATCGGCACGCCGGTGATCGCCCTCGTGTTCTCGATCGTGTCGGCGATCGCGCCGTCCAGCCCGAGCTGGTCCAGGAGCGGCGGTCGAAGCTGGGTGATGAAGCTGCGGACGTCGCCCAGCTCGCGGCGGAGCAGCTCGCGCAGGAAGCGCAGCTCGGTCCGGGCGAGCCGGCCGTCCTGCTCCATGACCCGCTCGATGTACTCCACCTGGAAGATCGCGTTGGTCAACGCCTGGGCCGGGCCGTCGTGCACCTCCTGGGCCAGCCGGGAGCGCTCGGCCTCCTGGGCCTCGACGATGCGCATCCGCAGGTCGGTCGGGTCGGTCGGCGCCGTGGGGTCCGAGAGGAGGCTCGAGTCGCCCCGCTCCAGGAACAGCCAGGTGCGCTCGAGGTTCTGCTGGGCCAGCTCGAGCTTCGCCAGCTCCTGCTGGTGGGTGCCGAGCTCATCGGTCAGCCGCTCGACGACGCTCCGCATCGCCCGCAGCCGGGCGTCCTCGGCCCCGGCCTCGGCCGCGTCGGCCCCATCGAGCTCGGCGCCCGCGACCTCGGGGGATCGGAGCGGCCGCCGCTCGAGCCGGTCGAGCTCGTCCCGTGCCCCGTGCCAGCGGCCCAGCTCGTCGAGGTACGCCTCGCGATAGCGCTCCCGGACGACGCGCAGGCTGTTCGCCGCGTAGCCGATGGCGGCCTTGGCGTCGGCGTGCAGCCCGTCGAAGCGGGTCTCCCGCGGGTCGGTCCCCAAGCGTGCGGCGTCCATCCGTTCGCGAGTATACGGGTCGGTCCCGCCGCGACCGGCGTCGTCCCGGCCGGCCCGCCCGCCGGTCGATCGCCCGCTCACGGGCAGACGATGCGCCAGACGCGCGCGCCCTCGAGCGCCGCCGCGTCGGCCGGGTCGGGCGGGGCGGGCAGCGGGACGGGCTCGAAGCAGGCCCCATCGGATCCGCCGGCGGCCATCGCGTCGGACCAGGTGTGACCGAGCCCGCCGAAGGTGACGACGGTCCGTGTGCCGGGGAAGGCCCGGGCGAGCGCCAGGACCGACGAGGGTGGCTCGTCCGGCAGCGCGAGCGTGTCGACCCGGGCGGTCTCCGCGAGCCAGATCGGATAGTCCGTGATGACCGGGCCGCTCGCGCCGAGCGGCAGCCCCGCGGCGGCCATCGCCGGGCCGAGCGCCGCGTACCGGCGCTCAACGTCCCGGGAGCTGCCGCCGAAGGCCGGCAGCAGGACGGCCGAGAACAGGATCGAGCCGGCGATCGCGAACGCCGGCCCCAGCCAGGCGACCGGCCTCGTCCAGCCCCGCCGCCGCCCCAGGGCGACGATCCCCGCGTCCAGGGCGAGCAGGCAGCTGACGATGAGGAGGACGTGGATCGGGCCTGCCGCGTGGAGGAACGTCCCCCATTGGGTCGAGATGGGGAAGACGAGGCTCGTGACCAGGAAGGCCAGGACGCCGAAGACGAGCAGCGGCCGCAGGGTCGCCCCGCGGGCGGTCCAGGGCAGCGCGACGAGCCCGAGGACGGAGACCGGGACGCCCAGGTAGAGCAGCACGTCGAGGAGGTTGTGGGCCAGCCCGTCGACGCGCGCGCCGAGGAGGGCCGCCGGGCCCTGGGCGAGGTAGTGGGCGAGGGTCGGCCGGTCCGACCAGGCGAAGATGTCCGTGCCGGTCACGGACAGCGCGTTCGAGAGGGCCTGGCCGGGGAACGGGCCGCCGAAGACGAGCCAGTCGCGGAAGGCCCACGGCGCGAACACGACGAGCGCCGGGACGGCGGCACCGGCGATCAGCCGGAGCTTCGCCGCCCGGTCGAGCCCGCCGGCGACCGCGACGAGGCCCGCCCACGTGAGCGCCAGCCAGATCGCCTCGTTGCGGGTGAGCGCCGCGAGCCCCAGCGCCAGCCCCAGCGCGAGCAGACGCCCGTCCGTGATCCGCGCGCCGCGCGGCTCGCGCAGCAGGCGGGCCATGAGCAGGCAGGCGCCCAGGCCGAGGAGCGCGAACGGCATCGTCGAGTCGGGCAGGGCCGAGTGGAGGAGCAGCGGCAGGTAGACGCTCGCCGTCAGGCCGGTGCCGAGGGCGAGCACGCGGGCCCGGCCGGGCGGCAGCCCGCGCTCCGCGGCGACGTCGGCGCCGAGGCGCCAGGCGAGGAGTGCGACGAGCACCCCGAGCGCGACGGACATGACCTGGCCGGCCCGCATCCAGTCGGACATCGCCGTCGAGCCGCGGGCCAGGAGGGCCATCGGGATGGCGGCGATGAGGGACGGCAGCGGGAGCCAGACCTCGAAGGCCGGCCGCGGGAAGGCGAGCGGCGGCGTCTGGTAGCTCCAGATCGCGTCCGAGACCAGCCCGCGACCCTCGACGAGATTGCGGCCGACGCCGACGTAGTAGGCGGTGTCCTCGGGCCGCGGGAACGGGATCGCCTCGGCGGCGAGCCAGCGGGCGACGAGCCCGACGACGGTGACCGTGACGAGGGCACCGGCGGTCAGCCAGGCCTCGCGGATGCGAGTGGCGCGGATCCAGCCGACGGCGCTCACGGCGGTCACGATCCGACCCGAATCGGCAGATGGCCGGCCGAGATCGCGGCGTTCGCCCCGGCCGAGATCGCGGCGTTCGCCCCGGCCGAGATCGCGGCCCCCGTGCCGGCCGAGATCGCGGCGTTCGTGCCGGCTGCCCTGGTCGTCCCCGCCGAGGCCAGGGTCAGGCAGCGCGGGTCCGCGGGCGAGAGGCAGATCGGGTAGAGCGCCCAGACGACCCGGGCGTTCGTGTCGCGCGACGTCTCGACGGCCGGCCCGACCCATGCCGGTCGCTCGTCGCGCTCGAGGATCGGGGCCACGGCCGGGACCGCGTCGCCGCGCTCGAGGACGAGCCAGCGGATGCCGTAGGCTCTGGCCACTTGCTCCGTGGTGTCGAGCGGGTCGTCGACCAGGACGACCCCGCCGTGCCCGGTCCAGTAGCGGTAGCCCGCCGCGTCGATGGACATGAGGCGGTCGTCCGG
>JAPVSP010000354.1:0-5184 GCA_047519685.1 Chloroflexota bacterium | reverse complement strand
GCCCCAAGCCCCTGGGTCAGCCCTGCGCTCGGGCGGCCTCGACCAGGCGGCGGACCGCGGCCACGACGAGGTCCGGCCGGTCCAGCTGCACGAGGTGCCCCGACCCGGAGGCCGTGGTGACCCGGACGTGTCCGGGCGAGAGGGCCTCGTAGCCCGCCAGCCGGGCCTCGACGATCCGCGCATTGGCGGCCGCGTCGAGGCGTGGCTCCGCCCGCGGCGCGAGCAGGACCTCGATCGGCAGGCCGCGGAGGTCCGCGGCGCGAAGCTCGGCCTCGCTCGGCCCGGCCTGGAAGCCGTCGACCCGCCCGACCAGCGCCCACAGACCCGCCAGGTCCCGGCGGTACTCCTCCTCGAGGGGCCCGAGCAGCGGCAGGACGCGATCGGCCAGCACATCCGGGTCGAACCCGTCGATGAGCACGAGACCCGCGATCGCGTCGGGCTGCCGCCCCGCGAACACGCGGGCGACGTCCGCGCCGAGCGAATGGCCGACCGGCAGGTACGGACCGGGCTCCCCGGCGGCGGCCAGGAGCGCCGCAAGGTCGTCCGCCGCGGCTGCGAAGTCGCTCCGCGCGCCGGGGTCGCTCCGGCCACGGCCGAGGCGGTCGTAGGCGCAGGTCCGCGTGACGGCAGCCAGCTCGGGCAGGACCGCGCCCCAGCCGTCCGCACCGGCGCCCATCCCGGCCTCGAGCAGGACCGTGGGGCTGCCGGCGCCCCGGCAGTCGAGGTAGAGCGAGGCCGTCCCGATCCGGATCCGCCGGCCGAGCGCCTCGTACGTCGGCTGGACGCCATGGCGGGCCAGCCACAGCCCGGGACCCCCGACGCGGACGACGTCGACGATCGTGCCGAGCGCGAGGCCGAGCGCCACGGCCAGCGTCAGGCGAGGCAGCCACCGACGGAGCGGGCCGGGGGGCCGGGTCGGGCGTCGCAGGAGCCATCGCGCGGCGCGAGCCGGACGCTGTGGCGTCATGGCCGTACCGTAGCGCCATGTGCCGAAGCATCAAGACGCTCCATCGAGTCGACCTCAGCGCGACGGATGCCGAGATCGAGGCCGCCGCCCTGCAGTACGTCCGGAAGCTGAGCGGGTACCGGGCGCCCTCCCGGGCGAACGCCGACGCGTTCGACATCGCCGTGGCCGAGGTCGCGGCGGCGTCCAGGCGGCTGCTCGACTCGCTCGCGCCGCGTCGCGCCCAGGGCCCCGTCAGCCCCCGGCCCACCAGCTGACGACGCGATCGACGACGATCCGGATCACGGGTCGCTCCTCGAGCCGGTGGCCCGCGTACTGCGGGTACTTCTCGCGGAGCGCGACGACGGCGGCGGCGTGCTCGAGGCGCTCGTTCGGCTCCGGCTCGAGGAGCTCTCCCCGGCCCTCGAGGCGGATCCAGGCGAGGCGTGTCCAATCCTCGTCCCAGCGCTCGACGAGCAGGGTGGCCTCGGGCAGCACCAGCAGGTCGGAGACCCGCCCGAGCGCGTGGGGGTCCTGGTCCTGCTTGGGCTTCTCGTCCAGCGGCGTGTAGACGACCGGTCGGCCCCTCGCATCGGCGCCCGAGACAAGGACATAGCAGATGGGGACGAGGCGAGGGTGGCCGTCGGGCCGGATCGTCGCGAGGGTGGCCGTCCGAGCCGCGGCGACGAGCGCTCGCTCCTCTGGCGTCAGCCTGGGTCGGAGCATGGTCACAGTGTGCGCGGCGCGGGCTCGAGTGACCAGCGCGACCCGCCGGGGTGCCTTCCGAGGGGCGCCTCGACGAGGCCGGCTAGACTCGGGCCGTGAGCAGCCCCCACAGCGCCGGATCGCCGCCCGCCCGCCAGGTCGCCACGGCGCGCATCCTTCACGTCCAGGCCGACCGGGGCGAGGCCCGCGACGATCGGCTGGCCGGCGAGGCGCCGTTGGAGATCCGGGCGGCCGGCCCCGGCCAGCGACCGGTCGCCGTCGCGGTGACGATGCGGACGCCCGGCCACGAGGACGAGCTCGCCGTCGGCTTCCTGCGCAGCGAAGGGCTGATCGACGGGACGGAGGTCCTCGCGGTCGAGGTCGCCTCCCCGGCCGATGTGGCCCAGCCCGACGACACCGTGGTCGTCCGCCTCGCGGCGCCGTTCGACCCCGGCCTCGTCGCTGAGCGGCACTTCGTGGCGACGGCCTCGTGCGGGATCTGCGGGAAGGCCTCGATCGACGAGGTGGCGATCCGCTGCGAGCCGATCCCACCGGGGCCCCGGGTGGCGGGCTCGACGCTCGTCGGGCTCCCCGATCGGATGCGCGCGGCCCAGTCGGCCTTCGAGGCGACCGGCGGGCTGCACGCCGCTGGCCTGTTCACCCCCGGGGGAGAGCTCGTCGCGGTCCGCGAGGACGTGGGTCGGCACAACGCGCTCGACAAGCTCATCGGCGGCCAGCTGCTGGCCGGGGGGCTGCCGCTCCACGACCGCATCGTCCTGGTCAGCGGCCGGGTGAGCTTCGAGCTCGTCCAGAAGGCCGCCGTCGCCGGCGCCCCGGTCATCGCGGCCGTCTCGGCGCCGACCGACCTGGCGGTCGAGGCCGCCGATCGCCTGGGCGTCACGGTCGTCGGCTTCCTGCGCGGCGACGGCTTCAACGTCTACAGCCACGCCGAGCGGATCGACCCGGGCTAGGAGTCGCTCTCCCCGGCGCCACCCGCGGTCGCACCGCCCGGTGCCGCCGGGCTCGGCCGGCCGCCCGTGGCGTCGTCGCGGCCCCCCTCGACGAACCGCCAGCCGAACCGGCCCTTGACGCAGAGGTGCCCGCTGGCGACCGAGTGGTCGAGCGGCGAGGTGACCCGGACGATCCGGTCGTCCTGGACTCGCAGGGTGACCGTGCAGCCGACACCGCAGTACGGGCAGATCGTGTCGGTCTCGGCCTGGTGCGCCTCGTCCCAGGTGCCGGCTGCCCGCATGTCGTGCTCGCGGCTGGACATCAGCGCTCCGGTGGGGCAGACGCCGATGCAGTTGCCGCAGTAGACGCAGGCCGACGTCGGCAGCTGGACCGCCCACTCGGTGGAGATCCGGGCGTCGAAGCCGCGACCGGCGACGGCGATCGCGAAGGTGTTCTGGGCGTCGTCGCCACACGCCTCGACGCACTTGTAGCAGAGGATGCAGCGGGCGTAGTCCCGGACGTAGAGGTCGTTATCGACCTTGACCGGCTGGGCGACGGTCTCGGTCGCGCCCGGCTCGAGCGGGTGATGGTGCCCGGCCCGGCGGGTGTCGCGCTCGCCGGCCTCGAGCGGCATGGCGGGCGGACCGAAGCGCGCCGGTTCGGCGCCGTAGCGATCGATGTAGGCGGCCAGCGAGCCATCGGGTGCCACGGGCCCGGCGAGCGAGAGATCCACCGAGGAGCCGAGGAGCTCGAGGACCATCCGGCGCGCCAGCCGGACGCGGTCGGAGTCGGTCCGCACGTCCATCCCCGCCTCGACCCGGCGCGAGCAGGCCGGCACGAGGACGCGCGAGCCGGCCACCTCGACGACGCAGAGGCGACAGACGTTGACCGGCGCCAGGTTCTCCAGGAAGCAGAGCGTCGGCACGTCGATGCCCTGCGCCCGGCAGGCCTCGAGCAGCGTCGATCCGGCCGGGACCGTCACCGCCTCTCCGTCGATCGTCAGCTCGACGGGCGGCGCGGCCTCCCGCTCCGGCGCGCGGGGCGTCTCCGGCGAGCGTGGCGGCGGCACGAACCAGATGGGCTGGGCGGTCATCGGCTGCCCTCCAGGCTCACGTCGGCAGCATCCCGCGCGCCACGGCGGACCCGACGGCCGAGGCGGCGGTCTGCCCGAGCCCGCAGATCGAGGCGTCCCGCATCGCGTCCGCGATGTCGCGCAGCAGGGCGAGCTCCGCCTCGCGCGACCCATGCGGCCGGCCGCTGGCGAGCCGCCGCAGGAGCTCCTCCTGCCTGACGGTCCCCACCCGGCAGGGTACGCACTGCCCGCAGGACTCGTCGCGGAAGAAGGCCGCGATGCGGAGCAGGACGTCCATGAGGTCGACCCAGGCGTCGAAGACCATGACGACGCCCGAGCCGAGGCTCGCACCGATGGTCCGGGTGCCCTCGAACGTCAGGGGAACGTCGAGCTCGTCGGGCCCGACGAAGGTGCCGGCGGCGCCGCCGAGCAGCACGGCCTGGAGCGTCCCCCCGTCCGAGACGCCGCCGGCGAGCGCGAGTAGCTCCCGGAGCGTCACCCCGAACGGCACCTCGTACAGCCCAGGTCTCGCCACGTGGCCGGAGAGGCAGAAGAGCTTCGGACCCGCCGAGCCTTCGGTCCCGATCGCGGCGTAGGCGGCGCCTCCCTCGCGCAGGATCAGCGGCACGTTGACCAGCGTCTCGACGTTGTTCACGACCGTCGGCTTGCCGAACAGGCCGTCCGTCACCGGGAACGGCGGCTTGTTCCGCGGCTCCCCGCGTTTGCCCTCGATCGACTCGAACAGGGCGGTCTCCTCGCCGCAGATGTACGCCCCGGCTCCGCGCCGGATCTCCACATCGAACGAGACGCCGGAGCCGAGGATGTCCGCTCCGAGCCGGCCGGCGGCACGGGCCGTCTGGATCGCGGCGCCCAGCCTGGCCTCCGCACCCGGATACTCGCCGCGCAGGTAGACGTAGCCGCGCTCACAGCCCGCGGCGAAGGCGGCGATCGTCATCCCCTCGAGGACGGCGAAGGGGTCCCCCTCGAGGAGGAGGCGGTCCTTGAACGTGCCGGGCTCCGACTCGTCCGCGTTGCACACGAGGTAGCGCGGCCGGGCGGGCTGCGCCGCGACGGCCTCCCACTTGCGTCCGGTGGGAAAAGCGGCGCCGCCTCGCCCGACCAGCCCCGACGCCAGCACCTCGGCGATCGTCCCGGTCGGTCCGAGCTCGAGCGCACGACGGAGGCCGGCATAGCCGCCGCTCGCCTCGTAGCCCGCCAGGTCCAGTGGATCCTCGCGGGCCAGGCGGCCGATCAGGCGGAGCGAGGGATCCCCGAGCTGCGGCACCGAGCGGAGCATCGCGCGAGGCGACCCGACCGGCGAGGGGTCGAGGTCCGGCCTGTGGCCGGCGGCCGGGTCCGCCTCGAGCGGCTTCGGTGGGCCGTCCGCCCAGGCCTCGAGCCGCCGCGCGATCCCGACGGCATCGACCGGCGCCGCGACCGTCGTGAGCGGAGATTCGCCGGCGATCGTGAAGAGTGCCGCCGGGGCCCGCTCGCAGAGTCCCAGACAGGGGCT
>JAPVSP010000353.1:0-9140 GCA_047519685.1 Chloroflexota bacterium | reverse complement strand
TCCCGGGTCAGGGTCAGGCTCTCGAGCGCGCGGTGAGCGCCATGGAGGATCGTCGCCGCGGGGGCCTCGTAGATCTCGCGGCTCTTGATCCCCACCAAGCGGTCCTCGACGTGGTCGATCCGGCCGACGCCGTGGGCGCCGCCAAGCGCGTTGAGACGCTCGACGAGCGTCACGGCGTCGAGGCGCTCGCCGTCGAGCTCGACCGGGATGCCGCCCTCGAAGCCGAGCGTCACCTCCACGGGCTGGGGCGCCGCCGAGGGTGCGACGGTCCAGGCGAAGGCGTCGCCGGGCGGCGACGTCCAGGGGTCCTCGAGGATGCCGGTCTCGCACGAGCGGCCCCAGAGGTTGACGTCGATGGAGTATGGCGATGCCTTGGTGATCGGGATCTCGATCCCGCGGGCGTGGGCGTAGTCGATCGACTGCTCCCGCGTCAGGCCCATCCCGACGCGCATCGGCGCGACCACCTCGAGCCCCGGATCGAGGGCGTGGACGGCCACGTCGAAGCGGACCTGGTCGTTGCCCTTGCCGGTGCACCCATGGGCGACCGCGTCCGCCCCCTCACGCTGGGCGACCTCGACCAGCAGCTGGGCGATGAGCGGCCGGGCGAGCGCCGTGGCCAGCGGGTAGGTGCCCTGGTACAGGGCGTTCGCCTGGAGGTGGGGCCAGACGAAGTCGGTGACGAACCGTTCCCGGGCGTCGACGACGTAGGCGCGGGACGCGCCGGCCGAGATCGCCCGCCGCTCGACGCCCTCGCGGAGCGAGCCGCCGCCGACATCGACCGTCAGCGTCACCACCTCGGCCGCGAACTGCTCGCGCAGCCAGGCGACGGCGACCGAGGTGTCGAGCCCTCCGGAGTAGGCGAGGACCACCTTCTTCATGACCTGGATGCCTCCGTGGTGGTGCGCGCCCGGATCCGGGCGGCGGTGTCGTCGGGCGTGAGGATGGCGATCGTCGGCTCGGCCGCCCGGAGCGCCTCGAAGCGCCCGAGCCAGCGCGCAAGACGGGCCTCGTCCGGGAACAGGACGAGCACGGTGTTGTCGCCCGCGAGGGTGCCCACCTGCTCGGTGAAGGTGGACTCGTCGATCGCCTGGGCGACGATGTTCGCGGTCCCGGGCGTGCCGGTCAGGACCAGGATGAGACCGCTCCGGGCGACCGACACGGGGATGTCGGCGAGGATCCGCCGGAGCCGCTCGTCCGAGGCGGGGCGCGGCGGTGGCCCGAGGTCCTCCGGCGCGACGTAGATGTGGCGGTCGCCACGGGGCACTTTGACGAGCCCCAGATCGGCGACGTCGCGGCTGACGGTCGCCTGGGTCACGTCGTGCCCCCGGGCCCGGAGGGCGTCGACGAGCTCCTGCTGGCTCGAGACCGGCCCGCGCGCGACCACCTCGCGGATCGCCCGCTGTCGGGCGCGCTTCTCCTCGAGGCTCATCGGACGCTCACCCGGCACTCACGGCGGCCGAGCGGGCCGCGCTGATCCGGGTGCCGAACCCGGGATCTTCGAGGGCCCGGACGAGCGCGTTCGGGGCCGCCGAGTCGGCGATGACGGCCTCGGCCCCCTCCCAGGCCAGCGCGGCGAGTGCCGCTCGCACCTTGGGCACCATCCCGCCGGCGATGACGCCGACCTCGATGAGCGCCTCCGCCTCGCCGGCCGTCAGCGTGTCGAGCCGCCGACCCTCGGCGTCCCGGACACCGTCGACATCCGTGAGGAGGACCAGCTGGCGGGCGCCGAGGCCGGCCGCGATCCCCGCCGCGGCGTCGTCCGCGTTGACGTTGCAGACGACGCCGGCCTCGTCGCGGGCGAGAGGGGCGACGACCGGCACCTGGCCGGCGACGAGCAGACCGTCGAGGAGGTCGCGGCGCAGGCCGACGACGTGCGCCACGAGGCCGACGTCCGGGACCCGTTCGGCGATCAGGAGGCCGCCGTCGACGCCCGAGAGCCCGACGGCGTCGACGCGCAGATCGCGCAGGGCGGCGACGAGCTCGCTGTTGACGACGCCGCGCAGCACGGCCGCCGCGACCTCGATCGCGGCGGCATCCGTCACCCTCAGCCCGCCCTCGAAGCGGGTCTCGACGCCCAGCCGCTCGAGCCAGTCGGTCATCCGCTTGCCGCCGCCGTGGACCAGCACGACCGGTCGCCGGCGCGCGATCGTGGCGACCTCGCCCAGGACCCGCTGCTGCTCGGCGAGCGTGGTGCCGCCGAGCTTGACGACGAGGATCTCGCTCATCCGCGGTCCCGGTTCATGTCGTGTACTCCGAGTTCTCGACGACGTAGGCCTCAGTGAGGTCGCAGCCGAACCCCTCGCCGATGCCGGGACCCAGTCCCAGGTCCAGCCTGACGAGGACCTCGGGAGCGTCCATCGCCGCCCGGGCCGCGTGCCGGTCGAACGGCTGCGGACCCCCGGCCGAGCCGTCGAACACCAGGTGCCCGGCGATCCCGACGCGCAGGCAGGACGGATCGACCGTCGCCGCCCGCCCGGCCCGCTCGCGCGCGACCTCGGGGGCCAGTCCGCCGGCCTCGAGGATCGCCGGCTCGGCGAGCATCGCGTTGCCTGCCGCGGCCGCGATCCGGCCCCAGTTCGGGTCGCGCCCGTGCACGGCGGCCTTCACGAGGCTGGAGCTGACGACGGCGCGGGCCACGGCCCGTCCCTCGGCGTCGTCGATCGCGCCCGAGACCTGGCACGTGATGAGCGTCGTGGCTCCCTCGCCGTCCGCGGCCTGCTGGCGGGCCAGGTCGCGCGCGACGGCCGTCACCGCCCGTGAGAGGGCGCGGGCGCCGGGCGAGCCGGGGACGACCGGGGCGGCCCCGGCGGCGCCCGAGGCAAGCAGGAAGACGGTGTCGTTCGTGCTGGTGTCGCCGTCCACGGTCAGCTGGTCCCAGGTGCGCGCGGTGGTCCGGCGCAGGATCTGCGAGAGGAGCGGCGGCTCGACCTCGGCGTCCGTCAGGATCACGGCGAGCATCGTGGCCATCCGGGGGTGGATCATCCCGACCCCCTTCGCGATGCCCGTGACGAGGATCGGTCGGGCCGCCAGACCGTCAGGATCCTCCACGGTCACCGTGGTCGTCGCGACCTTGGGTCGCGAGTCGGTCGTCATGAGGGCCCGGGCGGCCGCCTCGAGGCCGGCCTCGGTCGGGCTCAGGGTCGGCGCGAGCGTGAGGATCCCGGCGGCGACCCGCTCGACCGGCAGGCGGATCCCGATGATGCCGGTCGACAGGCAGAGGATCTCCTCGGTCGATCCATGGAGCGCCGCGGCCACCGCCTCCGCCACCGCGACCTGGTCGGCGACGCCGGCGGCCCCGGTCGCGGCGTTCGCCGAGCCGGACGTCGAGACCACGGCACGGGCGCGGCCGAAGCGGCCGCCACCCGAGGGGTCGGCCGCCGCGAGATGCGCCTGCGACAGCCGGACCGGGGCGGCCGCGAACGCATTCGGCGTGAAGGCCGCGGCGGCCGGGATCGGTCCGACCGTCGAGGCGATGAGCGCGAGGTCCGGCTTGCCGCTCGCCTTGATGCCCGCCGTGGATCCGCCGGCGACGAACCCGCCGGGCACGACGGCGCGGCGCTCCACGACCGGCAGATCGAGGAGCAGCGGGGTCAGGCCGGTCGGCACCGCCAGCTCGGTCACGGTCGCCCAGCCCCCGCGTTACGGCGCGAGCGGGAGCTGCTCGAGGCCGGCGGTCTCGGGCAGCCCGTGGACCAGGTTGAACGCCTGGATCGCCTGGCCGGCGGCCCCCTTCACGAGGTTGTCGATCACGCCGATCGCCAGGACGCGGCCCGTTCGCTCGTCGGCCCGGACGAACACCCGGGCGTGGTTCGAGCCCAGGACCTCCTTGGTGGCCGGAGGATGGGCCACCACGTCCACGAACGGCTCGTTCGAGTACGCGGCCGCGTAGAGCGCGTCGAGCTCCGCCTGGGAGACCGGCCGGGTCGGCCGGACGTGACCCGCCGAGAGGATCCCCCGGGTCATCGGGACGAGGTGGGGCAGGAAGTCGACGCCGCGCGCGCCGGGGTTGGCCGACCCCCCGCCCGCCGATCCTCCGAGCCGGACCAGCTCCTGCTCGATCTCAGCCACGTGACGGTGGCCGCCGACGCCGTACGCCCTGACGCTCTCGTTGACCTCGCCGTACTGGAGCTCCGGCTTCGGCTCGCGGCCGGCGCCGGAGACGCCGCTCTTCGCATCGACGACGAGGTCGCCGATCAACCCGGCCCGGGCGAGCGGGGCGAGCGCGAGGAGCGCGGCCGTCGGGTAGCAGCCCGGCGAGCCGACGACCGCCGGGCTCGCGCCGTGGAGCGCGACGAGCTCGGCGCGGTGGAGCTCCGGCAGGCCATAGACCGCCTGCGCGAGGAGCCCCGGGGCGGGGTGCTCGAAGCCGTACCAGCGGGGGTAGTCGGCGGCGTCGCGGAGGCGGAAGTCCGGCCCCAGGTCGATGACCGCCGAGCCGCGCTCGACGAGGCCCGGGACCATCGCCGCGGCCGCGCCGTGGGGCAGGGCGAGGAAGACCGCGTCCGCCTCGGGGATGACCGCGTCGACCGTCAGGCCGGTCGGCGCGAGGTGAGCGTGGGTCCGCTCGATGGGCTCGTCCTCGCGACCGCGCGCGACCAGGCCCACGATCCGCACGTCGGGGTGGCGGGCGAGGAGGCGGACCAGCTCCGCCCCGACGTAGCCGGTGGCGCCCACGATGGCGACCCGCACCGGGGCGCGACCCTCGCCGACCGTCGGCTCGGGGTCCTGTCGGCGGTCCACGTCGCTCCCGGCCACCGTCGCCTGGCGCGCGCTCACGGGCGCACGGGGCCCCTCGCGGGGGGCCGCCGGACGATCGGCACGAAGAAAGAGTGGACCGCCGTCATGACGCGCATGACTATACACGATTGCTGAATATCCATGCAAACGTCCCGATGCGAGGCGGCCGTGACCGGCGGCCTCGGCCAGGGCGAGGCCGGCCGGGGACCCGGATCGCCCGGCTCAGGTGGCGAGGATCCCCGTACGCCGGTACGGGCCGGTGACCACGACCTCACCCTCCTCGGGCTCCGCATCGGGCCGGAGGATGCGGTAGCGGTGGTGGACGACCGTCTCCCCGGCCGAGAGCATCGCGCTGATCGGGCAGTACTTCTCCGCCGACAGCTCGATGCAGCGGCGGATCGCGGCGGTGTCGATGGCCCGCCCCTCGACCTCGTGCAGCAGGTCGATGTCGTTGAACACCTGCGGGTGCTCGTCACGCTGCATCGCCCGGACATGGACCCGGTACCCGGCCAGCTCCTGGCGCTTCTTGAGGGCGATCGAGGCGACGTCCATGGCGGTGCACGCCGCGAGGGCCGCGGCGAGCAGCTCGGTCGGGCGTGCCCCGGCGTCGCCTTCGCCGTCGTCGATGACGACCTCGTGGCCCGAACCCGTGCGGGCGACGAAGCGCAGGCCGCCCTCGTGACGCAGCTCGACGGTCTTGACGTTCATCCTGCCGCGACCCTCGGGCTGCCAGCCGTCTCGCGTGCCGCCTCGGCGGCCGGCGCTCCCCGGGGACTCGTCGCCGCCTCCGGCGCGGTGAGGAACTGCTCGCGATAGAGGCGGGCGTAGAGGCCGCCGCGGGCGAGCAGCTCGGGGTGCGTGCCGCGCTCGACGATCCGTCCTCGCTCGTAGACGAGGATCTGGTCGGCCCGGAGGATCGTCGACAGGCGATGGGCGATCGCGATCGTCGTCCGGCCCTCCATCAGCCGCTCGAGCGCGGACTGGATGAGCCGCTCGGAAACGGTGTCGAGTGCCGAGGTCGCCTCGTCGAGGATGAGGATCCGCGGGTCCTTGAGCAGCACTCGGGCGATCGCGATGCGCTGCTTCTCCCCGCCCGACAGCTTGTAGCCGCGTTCGCCGACGACGGTGTCGTAGCCCTGGGGTAGCTCGAGGATCCGGTCGTGGATCGCCGCCGCGCGGGTCGCCGTCTCGAGGTCCGCGTCCGCCGCGTCGGGTCGTGCGTAGCGCAGGTTCTCGCGGATGGTGCTGTGGAAGAGGTACGTCTCCTGGGTCACGACGCCGATCACCCGCCCGAGCGATGCGAGCGACACCCGCCGGACGTCGTGACCGTCGATCTCGACGGCACCCGAGTCGACGTCGTACAGGCGGGGGATCAGGTAGGTGGTCGTCGTCTTGCCCGATCCCGATGGCCCGACGAGCGCCACGAGCTCGCCCGACCGGGCGTCCAGATCGATCTCCTCGAGCGCGAACCCCGGAGCCGACGGCCCAGGGCGGCGCTCGACCCGCTCGTCCGGCTGGAGACCGCCGGCGGCCATCACCCGCTCCAGGACGTCCGCGGCCGCCGGGCTCGAGTCCGCGCCGTCGACGACCAGCTCGAGGTCGTCGGCCTCGCGACCATCGCCGTCGCGCCCGGATGCCGCGGCACCCGCCTCCTCCGGCTGCGCCCCGCGGTGCACGTGTCCCTCCGCGGCGATCGCCAGCGCCATCGACGAATGGACGGGCGCGGTCGGGTAGCGGAAGGACACGCGATGGAGCCGGACGTGGCCCCTGACGGAGCGTGGATCCAGGGCGACCGCGTCGGGCGCGTCCACGATCTCCGGGTCCATGTCCAGGTACTCGAAGATCCGATCGAACAGCGCCAGGGCGCCCTGGATCTCGACCTGGACGTTGAGCAGCTGGCCGAGCGGGAAGAAGAGCCGGCTCTGGAGCGTCGTGAAGGCGACGATGTCGCCGGCCGTCGGCGCGGTCTGGCTGCCGTTGGCCGCCAGCGTCCCGGCGAGCCAGTAGACCAGGGCGGGCGTGATCGAGAACACCGTCCCGATGATCATGAAGAACCAGCGGCCGACCATCGCCTGCCGGATCTGCAGCCCGGCCAGGTTCCGGTTCAGGCGGCGGAAGCGCTCGGTCGCCAGCGCCTGCTGTCCGAAGGTCTTGGTGAGCAGCATGCCGCTCACCGACAGGGTCTCCTCGGTCGCCGCGCTCAGCTCGGCGAGCGACTTCTGGGTCTCGCCGGAGACCTCGCGGCGGACCTTGCCGACCCGGTAGGTCAGGTACAGGAAGAACGGGAGCATCCCGAGCGACAGCAGCGTCAGCGGCCAGCTGAGCAGGAACATCGCGAGGATCGTGCTGATGGTGACGGCCATGTTGCTCGTGACCGAGGCCGCGGTATCGGTGACGACGGCCTGTACGCCGCCCACGTCGTTCGAGAGCCGGCTCTGGATCTCCCCCGTGCGCGTCTCCGTGAAGAAGCGGAGCGGCATCCGCTGCAGATGGGAATACAGCGCGTTGCGGAGGTCCTGCATGACGCTCTGGCCGATGCTGTTGTTCAGGTAGCTCTGGCCGACGCCGAGCAGCCCCGAGACGATCGGCACGACGATCATCAGGCCGACGTAGAGATCCAGGCTCCCGTACTGGCGGCCCACGATGACCTGGTCGATGAGGAGCTTGAGCAGGTACGGGTTGATCAGGCCGAGCAGGCTCGTGATGAGGATCGCCCCGAGCACGACCGTGACCGGCAGACGATAGGGTCGGAAGAACGCGACGATCCGGCGGAGCGTCCGGCCACGCCGCTCGGGCGGGATCGGGGTGATGTCGCGCGCCGCCTCACGGAGGGCGCCATGGCCGCGGGGGCCGAAGCCCACGATGAAGACCTCCAGGACGGGACGCGGAGGGCCCGACAGACCGGGCCGGGCGGGCCCGTCAGCGCACGCTACCACGAACCATGGCCGTGTCCCTCCCGCCAGCCGAGTGCCGATCCGGACGCGCCGGCGGATGGACCCCCGACCCTCGGCGGGCGGGCCGGACGGGCCGGGAGCGACGATCTACGACTGGCCGAACGCCCCCGGTGGCAGTGGCTGGTGACCGTCGGGGTCGCTGAGGAAGCCGACGGACGCGCCGCGGACGTCCGTCCGACCGTACTGCCAGACGATGGTCCCGCTCCGCGGATCGATGATCACCAGCCGGTCGCGGAAGTCGTCGTTGACCGACACGGTACCGTCGGCGAGCGGCGTGGCCAGGCTGGGATGATCCAGGCGACCCGGCCCGGTCGAGGGCCCGTAGCGCCAGACCAGGCGCCCGGACGGATCCACGCAGACCACCTGCCCGGGGCTGCTGAAGTCCGCGACCACGACGTCGCCGTTCGCATCGAGCTGCGCGTCGGAGGGGTAGCGCACGGGCACGTGGACGTCGAAGACGACGCTCCCGTCGGCCCGCAGGCGGACGACCCGCGATCCGCGGATCTCGGTGATCAGCAGCCCGCCGTCAGGCAGCGGCGTGTCGCCGTTCGGCTCGTTGAGCGCGACCGGCGCCTGGTCGCGACAGACGCCGGCCCGGCCCCACTGCCGGACGATCGACCTGTCCGGGGCGATCTCCAGGACCCGGCAGTTCATGATGTCCGCGACGACGACGTCTCCGTTCGGGAGCGGATACGCGTCGTCGGGTGTGTGCAGGTAGCCCGCCGCCGAGCCGGCCAGCCCGTAGTGCCCGTACTGCCACACGATCCGGCCGGTCGCGATATCGATGCGGTCGATGACGTCCCGCCCTTCGTCGTTCGCCACGATGGTCCGGCCGTCCGGCGAGATGAACGCGTCGTCGGCGTGGAACGTCTCGCCGGGTGGCAGGGCGCCCGGCATCGGGAAGCGCCAGATGATCCGGCCGCTCCGGTCCAGCGCGAGGATCCGCCCGTTGCCGCGGTCCGCGATGAGGAGGCCGCCGGTCAGGTAGCGGCCCGGGGCGGGCGCCGGGAGGCCCTGGGCCGTCCCGTCCGGCGGCCCAGCGGGGGAGGCGCCCGGATCGGCCGACGGCGGGGCGGCTCCGAGGACCCCGGCGCCGGAGGGGCTCGGTGTCGCGCCTGCCACTCCGCTCGGCGGGGGCGTGCCGCGGTGCGGCGGGATGCCCAGGCCGACGGCGAGGACGGCGGCGCCCGCGACGAGGGCGGCCGCTGCCAGGAGCCTGCCGCGCCGGGGTGGACGAGGGGAGCTGGGTCGGATGGTCGTGACGTGCATCGCCGCAGCCTATCGAAGGGCCCGGCGTGCCAGGGCCGACCGTTGACGAACCTTCACCGAACCTTCAGCGACCGCGGGGACCAGGGGCCCCCGCGGCCCGGGGACCGCCTACCAGGCGGTGGCCGTCCGCGCCTCCGCGATCCCCTGGGCCTCCAGCCAGCGCTCGGCGTCGATCGCCGC
>JAPVSP010000352.1:0-3656 GCA_047519685.1 Chloroflexota bacterium | reverse complement strand
GCAGCTCCAGCCGGCCGACCGTCACGCTGGTCTCCGCCTTGCCGGCGGCGACGGCCGCCAGGAAGAGCAGGATCCCGACCGCGGCCGGGAACCCGACCGCGAATCGGATCTCGTCGTCCGACCAGGCGACCGGCCGCAGGACGGCGACGACGAACGCCGCCAGCGTGACGGCGATCATCACGACCATGAAGGTGAGGTTCCCGCCACCGGTCTCGCCGGCGGGCACGCTCACGGCGATGTAGCCGAGGACCGTCGTGAGGGCGACGAGCGCGAGCAGCAGGATCAGGCGCCCGAGCGCCGAGCGCGCGAGGTAGAGCACCCCGACGGCGCCGATGGCGTAGGCGCCCACCCATTTCGACGCGAGCGCGAGCCCGAGCAGGACGCCGACGGCCGGCATCGCCAACCAGAACGCGCCCCGCCAGCGCCACGCCCCCGTCCACAGGGCGGCGAAGAGCATCAGCGCCGCGATGATGAACAGGCCGGCGTACACGTCGTTCATGCCGATCCGCGACTGGACGAACAGCAGCGGGTCGATCGCGACGACGACCGCGACGGCGACCGCGACGGATCGCCGCCGGAAGAGCAGCCGGACGAGCAGGTAGAGCAGGGCCGCCGTCAGGATCCCCGCGATGACGCCCGGGATCCGCCACGCGAGCGCATGACCCCCGATGTCGATCGAGGCGGAGCCGCCGTCGGCGGCGAAGACGAGCAGCTGCTGGCGGTCGGCGCTCGGATACCGCGGCGCCTGGTCCATCGCCCAGGCGCTCGCCGCCCAGGGCAGGGCGGCGTCCGCGTAGACCGCGTTCCCGTGCGGCTCGATGACGTAGACGGTCTGGCCGCTCCCGTCCGACCGCTCCCCGAGGACGTGGACCATCCGGCTCGCCTCGTCGAACGCCACCCAGGAGACGGCGCCCGGCATCTCGATCGTCGAGTCAAGGTGCGGCGCCACGGCCGAGGTCGCGCCGATCCGGACGATGGCCACCCGGCGGCCCTCGGCGACGTACAGCGACGGCTCGTCCACGCCGGTGATCTGGGCGAGCCCGGTCGCCGGGGCGTCGAGCGTGACGAGCCCGGTGACGGCGGCGTCCGCGGTCGACACGAAGGTCAGCCCGGCGCGACCGGCCGCGGCCACCCGTGGACGGGTCTCCACCGCGAATCCGGCCAGCCGGCCGTCGCCGATGGCCGCCTGGACCGTCGTCTTGAGCGTCCCCTCGAGCCGGACGGGGATCGTGACCTCGGGCAGCCCGGAGGTCAGCAGCGAGCGGTACTCGGACGCGGTGCCGCCCACGAGGCCCGCCAGGGTCGAGGCGGCGGCCGCGGGGTCGCCGATCTCGGTCGGCCGGGCGACGAGCGCGTCGGCCGAGCCGGCCTCCACGACCGCCGCGAGGCCGGCGACCGTCTGGCGGCCACGCTCCGTCCCCGTCGCGCCATCCAGCGCGACGAGCGTGTCGCCGGCCGTGGCGAGGACGCCGGACCCGTCGCTGGTCGCCAGCAGATGCGCCACCGGCGCGCCGATGCTCGCGAGCGGGACCGGGGTCAAGGGTTCGTCCGGGGTCCGGCCCGAGCGCAGCGGATCGAGCGCCGCCTCGGTGTCGAGGGCGAGGACCGCCCCGGCCGACGTGCCGATCAGCAGCCGGTGGCCCACGGGGTCGACGCTCAGCGCCTGCGCGCCGGGGGCGGGGATGGTCGCCACGAGCGCCCGTGTCGCGAGGTCGTAGGCGCGGACCTCGCTGCCCGTGGCGACGTAGAGGCGGTCGCCCGCCCGGCCGCCGGGCATCGTCCGGTCGTCCCAGCGACCTTCGATCGTCGCGTCGCGAACCGGAACGCCGAGCTGGCTCGTCGCCGCGACCCGGTCCCCGCCGAACAGGACGATCCCGGCGGCCATGGCGTACTTCGCGACGTGCGGGTGGGTGTACTCGTAGATCGAGTGGTCCTCGCCGTAGCGCCACTTCTGGAGGAACTCGGTGGCGGTCCGCGCGTGGTAGACCTCGTCGAAGTGCATCTGGTACGGCTCCGCGAGCCGGTAGAAGCGGAAGATCGACGTCGCCAGGACGAGCACGACGAGCAGCCAGACATCGAGCCGGTCGAAGCGGCCCCCTCCCTCGCCGTGGAGGGCCCGTGACCGGTCGGCTCGGACCGGCCGGGCCGTGATCCGCTCGCGGAGGCCCGCCAGGAGCCCTTCATCCGTGGCCGCCGGCCACGGAGCCGGAGGCCGCCCGGGGACGACGGCGCCGCGACCACTCGCCGAGGACCCCGTGCCGCGGTACTCCGCGCCGGCACCGGTCCCCGCCGGCGCCATCGGGAGCGGGGCGCCCGGCGATGCGGCGTAGGGCCGGGGGATCGCCCTGAACGGGGCGGACGACGACCCGCCCGGGCCCGCCTCCTCGTTCGGCTCGGCGGCCGCCGCCACCTCGCCGGCCAGGGTCCGGCGAGCGGATGACCGGAGCTGGGCGATGGCCCAGAGGAAGCCAGCGAGGTGGACGAGCGCGATGAGCGCGACGCCCCCCGGCGAGCGGATCGCGCCGCCGATCCCCAGCCAGTCGGAGATGCTCGGGTTGGTCGGGTACAGGGTGGTCAGGACGACGTACAGGTTGAGGAAGTTCGCCATCACGAGCGCGACGTACGCGAACCGCCAGCGGAGCGAGACGGCGGCGAGGATCGCACCGAGGGCGACGAACGGGTACAGGTATCGCTCGTGGACGCGCGTCGGCACGACGAAGAAGGCGATCGCGAGGACGGCCAGCCCGACCAGGATCGTGCGCCGGTCGGGTCGCCAGGCGACGACGAGCGCGACACCGACGACGACCGCGATCATCAGCAGGCTGCCGACGACCACGGCCGGCACGGGACCGAAGAGCACCGGATCGGGGCAGCGGCCCGGGCCAGCGATGTCGCAGATCCACGACCCGTTGGCCGCGAGCCCGGCGCCGTGCTGCGACACGAGCGCCCACGGGTTGTACGCGTTGACGGTGACGTAGGGGTAGCCGGCAGCGGTCGACAGCACCTGCCCGGCGAGGCCCACGAGCGACAGCCCGAACGGCAGGCAGATCAGGCTCGCCGTCAGGAGGCCGACGGCGGCGGTCGTGACGATGCGGATCGGACCGTGCTCGCGGCGGCTCCAGGCCCGGACCCGATCGAGCGGGCCCCCCGACGGGACCTCGTCGTCGACGTCCGGCCCGGCGGTCGCCTCCCCGGCCGCGACGGTCGTCGAGGGGAAGAGCGCCCGCCTGATGACCACGGCAGCGACGATCGGGATGACGATGCCCAGCTGCGGCTTGATGATCGCGGCGATCGTCCCGAAGACGGCCGCGCGCTCGGGCTGGTCCCGCCAGGTCGCCCGGAGAGCCAGCAGCAGGAAGACGACGCCCACCGAGTCCACCTGGCCCCAGACCACGCTGTCGAACCAGGTGATGGGCAGGAAGAGGACGAGGGCCGCGGCGAGGAGGGCGCGCCGCCGGCTGCCGCCCAGCTCGAGGACCATCGAGTGGGCCAGGTAGGCGAGGACGAGATCGCAGAGGATGGCCGGGAGCTTGATGAGGTCGCCGAGGCCGCCGATCAGCATGCCCACGTACCCGAGCGCCCAGAGGACATACAGGTAGCCGGGCGTGTAATCGTGGAAGAAGGGCCGATCGTAGAAGCCCCGCATCCCCTGCTCG
>JAPVSP010000351.1:0-1802 GCA_047519685.1 Chloroflexota bacterium | reverse complement strand
GCCTGGAGCTTCGGCTCGATGCCGGTGTTCTGGCCCGAGCTGAGCAACGCCTGGGCATAGGTCACCCACAGGGACGGCCTGGTATCGAGCACTGTCGCTGGGAGCGACCCCAGCCAGTGGAGGATGGGGACCAGTGCGCCACGAAAGTAGAGCGGCATCCCTCTTCCCTCGATGAGGCGCTCGGCTCGCTCGATGTCATTGCCGGCGGCAGCGTGCTGGAAGGCTTCCAACTCGAGGTCGTTGGCCTCGAACCACTCGCTGGCTCGGAGGTGGTCCTCATCCACACTTCCGGACGACACCGCGATCTGCTGGCGCCGCTGCCGCAGCAGATCGGCGAACAGGTGGTGGTAGCGATACCAGCGCCGCTCGGTGTCGAGGGGGACGATGAACAGGTTTGCTCGATCGAGGTATTCGAGGGTCTCCCGACTGGAGGCCGAAGCGTCGAGCAGCACGGCATCACACAGCGGGCCGCAGAGCCGATCGAGGATCGAGGTGCGCAGCAGGAAGGCCTGCACGGAGTCAGGCTGCCGTTGGAGGACTTCCTCGAGCAGATAGTCGAGGACGAAACGGTTGCTGCCGGCGAACGACGCGATGAAGCCCGCGACGTCTGCGCGGCCCTGCAGCGAGATCGCCGCCAGCTGCAGGCCGGCGATCCAGCCCTCCGTTCGGGTGTCGAGCGCGGCGATCTCCTCCGGGGAGAGGTCGAGGTCCATGACCTGGTTGAGGAATGCCGCGGTCTCGTCCGGGGTGAACCGCAGATCGGCGCCGCGCAGCTCCGTCATCTGGCCCCGGGCGCGCAGTCGGGCCAGGGGCAGGACTGGATCCTCCCTGGTGGCGATGACCAGGTGCAGCTCGGCCGGCAGGTGCTCCACCAGGAAGGCCATCGCCTCGTCCACCGGCCTGGCGTCGAGGACGTGGTAGTCGTCGAGGACGAGCACGACGTCGCCCGGGATGGTGGTGGCGTCGTTGAGCAGGGCCGTCAGCGTCGACTCGATCGGCGGCGGCTGCGGCGATTGGAGCACGGTCAGCACCCCTTCTCCAATCCCGGGCGCAACCGTCTGCAGAGCCGCGATCAGATAGGTCAGAAAGCGGCTGGGGTCGCTGTCGCCGGCGTCGAGCGATAGCCACGCCGCCGGTCGCCCGCAGCCCGCGACCCATTCACCGATCAGGGTGGTCTTGCCGAAGCCGGCAGGAGCGGAGACCAGGGTCAGCTTGTTGCCGACGGCGAGGCCTTCGTTCAGCCGCTCGACCAGTCGCGGACGGACGACGACTCTTCGCCGCGAAGGTGGGATGTAGAGCTTGGTGGCCAGGATCGGCGCGGGCACCGATCAACTATAGAGACGGGAGCGACGGACTCGAGCACAGGCGAGAGAACCAGAACCGACCTTACATATGGGTCCGGGAACGGGACATTCAGGTAGGCCGGTGCGACATGGGCACCTCGACGCAGCCGCCGAGTTGCCCGCTCCTGAGCGAAATAGAACAAATGGTCGGGGCGAGAGGATTTGAACCTCCTGGTTCCACACCCAGGATCGTGATCCCAGACTGGATGACCCAGCGTCTTCGGGGCGCGGCGTAAGATCCCAGTCGAGCACGCGCGGGCCAGCTCAAGCCGTCGCGGTACTTAGGCTTCTTCCCATATCGACTTGGCCTTGAACTGAGACTCGGCCTCGTCCACGTCTCGGAGTTCCTTTCTCGCTCGGGCCAGCCCGTCTGCGGCCTGCGAGTAGCGGACGATGGGATCCAGCAAGTCGTGCGTCACGTCAGATGGGAAGGGGACAAGCACGGGTCGATAGCCGGAG
>JAPVSP010000350.1:0-20939 GCA_047519685.1 Chloroflexota bacterium | reverse complement strand
GTCTGCGGGAAGTGCCACACGGCGACCGAGGCGCTCTACGAGCAGAGCCCCCACTCGAAGCTGGTCGTCGGACCGAAATGCTGGACCTGCCACGGCACGCACGACGTGACCCAGCCCGGCCTCCAGCTGTTCTTCCACCCGAACGGGACGAACTTCGTGTGCTCGCTCTGCCATGACCCCAAGGACCAGTCGCTGAAGCTGCAGGCCACGAGGTTCGAGAACGAGGCGGATCGGCGGTGCGACACCTGCCACCACTCGGACTCGCAGATCTACACCCAGATCCAGGGGATCCACGACGCCCTGAAGGGGGCCAACGACGCCTACGACGCCACCGAGGCGCGGATCGCCCAGGCCCGCTCGCTCGGGATGATCGTGGCCGACGCCGACGTCGAGCTGACCCAGGCACGCACGAGCCTGCTGAAGGCCCAGGCGGCCGTGCACACGACCAAGCTCAGCGCGGTGGCGACCCTGACCGACGATGCGAAGACCAAGGCCGAGAGCGCGATGAAGATCGCCGACGCGAAGCTCGCCGAGAGCGACTTCCGGCGCCAGGCGATGGTCGTGGTGGTGCTCGTGATCGGGCTCAACGTCGTGGGGCTGTACGCGCTCAAGCGGCGGCTGGAGCGGCCCACCGGCTGACGCCGAGCGCCGATCGCCGGGCCCGGTCCGCGCCATCGCCCGCCCGGTGGATGACGCCGTCCCTCGCCGCCCATATGCTCGGGGAATGCCGCCGGCACCCGCCCGTCCGCTCATCGCGCCCGAGGCCCTCCTCGAGCGCCTCGGCGACGATCGCCTGGTCATCGCCGACGTCCGCTGGTACCTGACCGACCCGGATCGCGGCCGGCGCGAGTACGCGGCGGCGCACCTGCCGGGGGCGATCTTCGTCGACCTCGACACCGATCTCGTCGGGCCGACCGGGCCCGGTCGCCACCCGCTGCCCCTTCCAGCGGCGTTCGAAGCGCGGATGGCCGAGCTCGGGATCGGCGACGACACGCTCGTCGTCGCCTACGACGACGGCGGCGGCGGGACCGCGGCGCGGCTCTGGTGGATGCTCGACGACCTCGGCCACGCGGACGTCGCCGTCCTGGACGGCGGGATCGGCGCGTGGCTCGCGGCGGGCGGTCCGCTCACGGCGGAGGTCCCGTTCCCCCGCCCCAGGGCCCTGAAGCTGCGCGACCGCTGGACGCGCGTCGTCGATCGAGGTGCGGTCGCGGCCCGACTCGGGACGGTGGTCCTCCTCGACGCACGGGCCCCGGAGCGGTACCGGGGCGAGGTCGAACCGGTCGATCCGGTGGCCGGCCACATCCCGACGGCCGTCAACGTGCCCACCGCCTCGAACCTCGGATCGGACGGCCGCTTCCTCCCCGCCGACGAGCTCGCCCGGCGGTTCGGCTCGCTCGGCGCGGCGGATCGCGAGGTCGTGACCTCGTGCGGCAGCGGGGTCACCGCCTGCCAGAACGCGCTCGCCCTCCGCCTGGCCGGCCTGCCCGACCCGCTCCTCTACGAGGGTTCGTACAGCGACTGGAGCCGGGCCGGGTACCCGATCGCGACGGGATCGGACCCGGGAGCGGGCTGACCTGGCGGCCGATCGCGGCGGCCGCGGCGCACACCAGAGGGCTCGGGCCGGCCGTTTACTTCCCCGTCGTTTTGGTGAGAGCCAATCCGACCGGAGCCGATGGACGCCGCCGCCGGCTTCGGCGCATACGTCGCGTCGTTGCACAGGCAGGCGTGAGCACGTGGACCCGACGGAACGCGACGCTCATCTGCCTGGTAGTCGGCCCCGCTCGGAGACCACGCGACGCATGCGGACCTGCCTCCAGTCAACAGACGGCTGGTCGTTCGCCGGCGACATCTGGGAACCGAGACGCGGTCGTGGCCAGAGCGTCACAGCGTGCTGCTGCTCCCGCTCCGGTCCTCGCGTACGGTCCCGGCCGGCCCGCTTTGCCGCCCCGCGGCGGCTGACGGATCCCGTCTGCCGCCTACGCCCACTGTGGGCAGCCCACCCCGGCTACCCGTCGACCGATCCGTCCTCACACGGTCGGCAGAGATCCGCATGACCAGCCTTCCCGCCCCACAAGCGGGTGAGGGCCAACGCGATGAGACCGGCGGCGGCCAGCGTGAACAACGCGATCGTCAGCACCGGCCGTCCGGGGTCTGTCACATCGGCTGTCGAGGTCTGCGGGAGGCCGGAGAAGGCGTCCAGGACGGCCGCGACGGTCGTGAGGGGTGTATCGGTGCCGAAGGCGTAGGCGGAGCCATCGGGGTTCAGCAACCAGGCGGCGATCATCGACCCATCGCCGGCGCCAGCCACGAGGACTCGCGCGCCCACAGGCGGGGACATCGGGCAGGTTTCGACGTCACGGAATCTCACCGTCAGACTCGGGGGGGCCCTTGAGCAGTTGGTCGAGACGGATCGTGAACGTACCGTCGAGCCCCAGGTCGGTGACGTGCCCGACGACGATGAGGGCGGCAGTGTCGCGGATATCAGCGACGGTCGCGCCTCCCTCAGGAACACAGGCGGCAACCCTGGCCGGGGAGCCGAGGGCGAGGGATGTCAGGAGGACCGCGACGGCCACGCTGCCCAGGAACCGCCATCCGCGCGGCTTGGTCTCCCTCATCGCATCTCCTCTCGCTGCCACGGACGATGGCAACGCGGCGCCCGGGAGCGACGGCCCGCCTCATGCTCTGGCCGTCCCATCCTGGGCCGCCCGCCAGGATCGACCGATCGCGCCCCGTCGGGAGTCTCCAGCTCGCGGTGCTGAAGTCGGTTCCTGCCCGCCGCGTGCACCGACGAGCACGAGCCCGATCCCCGTGTCGACGTCTCCGCCAAGTCCGCTCTCCGGCAACAACCGCCGCCAGGTGTTTGGTGGACCAACTCATCGCGTCGGCGGACCGCCACCTGAGCGCCTCAGGCGAACGTGATCTGGCTCGCCACCTCCACGGCCTTCTCGCGGATCCAGTCGATCACAGCCTGCTGGTCGAGGCGGTACTCGCCGCCGGCGGCCCGGCAGAGCTTGTCGCCGGGCGCGCGACCCTCGCGGCAGAGCTGTCTACCGGGCGGCGATCGTCACGTGGGCGGTGACCTGCGCGACGTCACCGGCGACGTTGTCGTGGACGACGATCGTGTGCTGGCCCGGAGTGAGCGGCGCGAGGATCACCTGCCAGCCACCGGCCACGGCGAGCGTCGTGGTGACGTCCGGGATGGTCCACTCGAAGGGTCCGCTGATCGCCAGGTAGCGCCCGAGGTCCTCGACGTCCCGGCCGTCGACCGTGATCCGCAGGTCACTGAACGCCGGCAGCGCACCTTCGACGCACGCCCGGAGCTCGGCGGCGGTCGTGAACCCGTCGAACGCCTCGCTGCAGACGACGCCGCCGGCCGATGCGAAGATCAGCCGGCCCGCCGGGATCGTGCACGACGTCTCGACGGTGCTCCCCGGGAACGTGTGCGGGATGAAGAACACCTGCCCGCCCTGGTTCGCGTCGCAGTCGGCGATCGGGTCCGGGACGCTGACGATCCAGTTCAGCCAGCGGCCGAACCAGTCGCCCAACGGCACGCCCGCCACGTTCGCCGAGGGCGGCAGGACGCCCGGGTTCGGGTTGCCGGCGGCGGCCGTCCCCGGCAGCACGGCCGCGAGCGCCAGTGCCAGGAGCAGGACCCCCACGCGCCGACGGACAGGTCCAAGAGTCAGAGCGACCCGACGCATGAGAGCCTCCTCCCCAGGCGGGTCGGTCTCGCCAGTGGCTCGGCGCGGTCCCGGCGGCCAGGATCTGCGCCGCGCGTCGTCGCCCCCCGCCGCTCGCCACGGCCCGACCTGGCGGACGACCCTTCCAGGACGTTGGCCGGTGGTTGCCGACTCTCGGCACGTCCGCGCTCTGGTGGCCAGGGCCGCCGGTCACCAACGGACCTACTCGTTCGAGCGGGGCGAGGCCCGATGGTGCGCCCTGCCGTGAGGTCGCCGCGTCCATACCAGCCGCCGACGCATCGCTGGGATCGCGGCCGGCGCGGAGCCGGGGGCTTGGCGAGCAACAGCGTTGCCCACGTCGCGTCTCATGAGGGAGACGCGCAGACTCGCATGCTTGGGCCCGTGAGCTCGGACGGTCGGAAGGCCTGAGCGCGCCGGCGCGTCGCGGTTCGGTCGTCGGCGGAGCCGCGAGGAGAGATGGCAGATGGACGACACGCTCCTGCAGGTCGCGTCGCTGTGGCCGTGGCTATCGACCGGCGTCGCCGTCCTCGGCGGCCTGTGGGCGCTCGGCCGCGTAAGCCAGGCTCCGGTCGTCGATCGAGCCGAACGTGCCACGGCTGTCTGGCTGGCGGTCGGCCTGGCGTTCCTCGCCGGCGTCGGGGCGATGGCCCTCGCTCCCACGTCGAACCCCGTCGGCGGCCCGATCGTCCTCTTCCTGATCATCGGGATCGCGCTGGCTGTCGCCGGATTCGTCTTCCTGTCGGCGCTCCTCGGGTACGTCGTGCTTGCGCGTCCGCGATCCGGTGCTGTCGCCCTCGTGGGGATCATCCTCGGCCCGCTCCTCCTCGGCGGGACGACAGCGCTGGCCGTCGCCTGGAGGCAGGATCTCCAGAAGGCCTCAGACCGGGCTGCGGCAGCCGACCGTGCGAAGGGGGTCCACCTCTCGGTCGAGGACTTGCGCGTGACCACGACGACGTACCCGGATTCCGCTCGTGGTCGTGACGTCGCGATCGTCGGGGCGGTGCACCTGACCATGGCCGTTCACTTCGACGACAGCGCGCGACGCCTTCGTGGAAGCGGCATCGGGCTGGGCGTCCAGGTCGCGCTCCGGGCCCCGGTCGCGGGAGTCGTGCTATGGGCCGATCCCACGGTCTGGCCGACGCCGCTACCGGCCGGTCCGGACGCTCGGTTCCCTGTTGCGTTCACGCTTCATCCCGAGTCCGGGCTCAGCGCCGGTGAAGTCCAGGCTCTCAGCCGATCCGGCGCCTGGTCCCTGGAATTGCAGTTCTGGGAGGAAGCGGAGGGCGAGTACCTCGTGAAGGTGCCCGTCACGATCGCGGTCGAGGCCCCCAGCTGACCAGGTCCAGGCTCCTGAGACGAACGAGGTGGCGCCGCGTCCCGTGGCCGGTCCTCGCACCGGGTGGGATCTCCGGCCACGTAGCCCTGAGTCGGCGGGATCGAACGCACAAGGGCGAACCGTCCCCGATGCGGGACTCGCGGCGACCGTGGTCGCCCCGTCTGACCGCCCGTCCCCTACTCCAGGTAGTCCTTGAGCTTGCGGCTCCGGCTCGGGTGCCGGAGCTTGCGGAGCGCCTTCGCCTCGATCTGGCGGATCCGCTCGCGGGTGACGTTGAACTCCTTGCCGACCTCCTCGAGCGTCCGGGCGCGCCCGTCCTCGAGGCCGAAGCGGAGCTGGAGGACCCGCCGCTCGCGACCCGTCAGCGAGTCGAGCACCGCCTCGACCTGCTCCTTGAGGAGCTGGTGGCTGGCGGCCTCGGCCGGCGCGAGGGCTCCACGATCCTCGATGAAGTCCCCGAGGTGGGAGTCCTCCTCCTCGCCGATGGGCGTCTCCAGGCTCACCGGCTCCTGGCTGACCTTGATGATCTCGCGCACCTTCTCCGGGGTGACCACGACCTCCTGGCCCTTCGACATCGCCTCGGCGATCTCCTCGACCGTCGGCTCGCGGCCGAGCTCCTGGAGGAGCTGGCGGCTGACCCGGATGAGCCGGTTGATCGTCTCGACCATGTGGACCGGGATGCGGATCGTCCGGGCCTGGTCGGCGATCGCTCGCGTGATCGCCTGCCGGATCCACCACGTCGCGTAGGTCGAGAACTTGTAGCCCTTCTCGTAGTCGAACTTCTCGACCGCCCGGATCAGCCCGATGTTGCCCTCCTGGATGAGGTCCAGGAAGCTCATGCCCCGGCCGATGTACTTCTTGGCGATCGAGACGACGAGCCGGAGGTTGGCCGACGTCAGCTGCTCACGGGCCTCCCGGCCGATCCGCACGATCTCGCCCTTGCGGTGGGCGAGCTTCGTGTTCAGCGGGACGTCGGGATCGAAGCCCATCCGCTTGAGCAGGTCGGCGTCGTTGCCGGCCGCGATCCAGCGCTCGAGGGCCGGGAAGGCCACCTCGTCGCGGGTCCAGTCGTAGACCGCCCGCAGGCCCGGGTTGTCCCGGCTGTCGAGGTCGCCGTTGTGGACCGCAAGGTACGCCCAGTCGAGGAGCGTCACGAACGACGGCGGGTCGAGCCGCTCGTTGTAGGAGCCGAGGAGCTTCCTCGCCTCCTTGAGCAGCTCCTTGGTGCCCTCCGACTGCGCGTCCTTGGCCGCCCTGATCAGGTGGAACTCGGGCGTGGGGACGAGCAGGTCGGCGGCCTCCGGTGCCGAGACGGCGTCGCGCACCATCCGGTGCGCCTCCTCGCCGAGCGGCAGGCGGTGCTGCGTCTTCGCGGTCCGCGTCTTGCGCTCGGTGTCGTGGGTCGTCCACTCGTGGAGGCTGACGAGCGCCTTCCACGGGGCCTCGACCATCTGCTCGCCGAGCTCGATGGCCTTGGCCAGGACGACCTCCTCCTCGGCGGTGAGCAGGGCGACCTTGCCGATCTCCTTGAGGTACATCCGGACCGGGTCGTCGATCCCGATCATGTCGGCCGAGAGCGCCTCGAGCTCTTCGGGCGAGGGCTCCTCGAGCTCGACGGCATCGAGCTTCGCGGGCTCGGCGACGGCGGCCAGCGGGCTCGTATCCGCGCCCTCCTCCACGACCTCGACCCCAAGGTCGACGGCCTGGTCCAGCTCGGCATCGACGACATCCATGTCGAGCTCGTCCTCGGCCTCGGCCTCCTCCTCGACGGCCTCGACCTCGACGTCGACGTCCGCGATGGCCGCGCGGCTCGGCCGGAGTCCGGCCAGCTTGGCCTCTTCGAGGTCCGCCTTCGCGCGTCGCGGACGAGCGAGGACGGCCTCCACGAGCTGCTTGTCGAGCGGATCGGTCACGAGCATGTCCTCCCGTGGTCGTGACGGCCGGGGGCGCCGGCCGGATGATGGGTCTGCTGGGTGGTGGTCGTGGATCGGGGTCGTCGCGTCATGCGATGGGGCCTTCGCGTCATGGATGAGGTCCAAGCGTCATGGGCGGGCCGCCTGCGCCGCGGGTCGCGCGAGCAGGCGAGCCTGCTCGCGTCGTCGATCGAGTGACCGCCGCTCCTCGTCGATCTCGCGCATCTGCGCGAGCAGCCGGTGCATCGCCTCGGTGTCGCCGCGGCCCTCCGCGTCGGCCTGGCCGGCGCGATTGAACTCGCTCCGCTCCTCGAGCCGCTCGTAGTCGAGATCGAGCATCAGGTTCTCGACGGCGTAGAGCTGCCGTTCGTGACTCAGCTGGCGCGGGTCGGGGCCGTCGCGGTAGATGACGGCGATCGCCAGGGCCCGGGTCTCGTCGTCGAGCCCGTCGACGAGGCGCTGGAGCTCGAAGCGCCCCGGGACTCCGTGCGCATCCGGCTCCCGCTGCAGGACGATCGCCCGGTAGAGCTCGCGGGCGAGCGTGCTCGGCAGCTGGTCCGGTGCGAGCGACTCGGCGACCCGGAGCTGGAGGTCCGGCAGGAGCAGGATGATCCGGAGCAGCTCGGCCTCGACCGGCGACACGGCCCGGACCACCTCCTCCGGGCTGACCTGCTCGCGCGCCGCCCGCACCGCCGCGAGCGTCAGCCGCGTCCCCGCGTGCTCGCCGTCGCCCGTGGTCGCCGGGCCGGCTCCCGGGCGCCAGGGCTGGCTCTGCGGCCGCTGCATCGCCTCGACCAGCGTCCGCTCGTCGAGCCCGGCGCGCCGGGCGAGGACCTGGAGGTACGAGTCCCGGACGATCGGGTCGGCCACCCGACGGAGGGTGGGCATCACGCCATCGACGAGCCGTTTGCGGCCCTCCGGCGTGCTCGTGTCCACCCGCGAGGCGTGATGGTCGATCAGGTATTCGAGGATCGGCGCCGGCCGAGCCGTCGCCTCGCGCCAGACCTCGGGTGCGTCGCGGATCACCTCGTCGGGATCCTTGCCCTCCGGCAGGCGGACGACCCCGACGTCGGTCAGGCCCACCCCGGCCTCGCCTTCCTGGACCTGGCCGATGAGCGCGTTGAGCTCGGTCACCCCGAACGTGCCGGCGCTCTGGCCCGCCGGGTCGACGTCATAGGCGAGCGCGATCCGCTTCGCGTAGCGGGTGAGGAGCGCGACCTGGCCGGGCGTGAGCGCCGTGCCCAGGCTGGCGACGACGTTGTCGAAGCCGGCCTGGTGGGCCATGAGCGCATCGGTGTACCCCTCGACCAGCACGGCCTGGCCACCCTTGCGGATGGAGCTCTTGGCGCGGTCGATGAGGTACAGCGTCCGGCTCTTGTCGAAGAGCGGCGTCGCCGGAGAGTTGAGGTACTTGGGGCCGTGGTCCCGGCCGTCGTCGGGCGCGCCGAGGATCCGACCGCCCAGGCCCACGGCGTTCCCGTTCGCGTCGCGGATCGGGAAGATGATCCGGCTCCGGAACCGGTCGTACGAGCCGCGGCCGGTCGGGCGTGAGGTCGTCAGGCCGACCTCGGCGAGCTCTTCGGGCCGGATCTGCCGGCGAGCCTGGAGCGTCCGGCTCATGACGTCCCACCCGGCCGGCGACCACCCGAGCTGGAAGCGGGCGACCGTCTCGTCGGTGAAGCCGCGACCGCGGAGGTAGTCGAGCGCCGGCTGGCCGGTCCTCGAGGCCGTCAGGACGGTGTGGTAGAAGGCGATCGCGGTCTCGACGACCTCCCGCAGGCGGGCGCGTCGGGCGTCGTCCTGGCGCGAGCGCTCGTCGAGCTCGACGCCGGCCTTCGCGGCGAGGAGCTTGAGCGCATCCGGGAACGAGAGGCCGTCGCGCTCCATGACGAAGTTGAAGACGTCGCCCCCCTTGCCACAGCCGAAGCAGTGGTACGTCTCGCGGCCGGGCGTCACGACGAAGCTTGGCGTCTTCTCCCCGTGGAACGGGCAGAGACCCTTGAACGTCGTCCCGGCCTTCTTGAGGGCGACCGACTCGCCGACCACGTCGACGATGCTGAGCCTGGACTTGACCTCGGCCGCGACGCCGACCGCCAAACGAACCTCCCTCGACGACCGCCGATCCGGTCGCCGCCCCCGATCTGCGTCCCGGCAGCCCCGCCAGCCGCCGCTCCAGCGGCCCATCCGGGCCAGTCGGTGTTGTATGCCGTGTCGCCCCGGACGGTTCATCCGCGAGCCCCGTCGGGGCCCCGACTCCGACCGAGCCGGAACGACCGAGGGCCTGTCAAGTCTTGACAGGCCGTGCGAACGGGATTCTACGCCTGCGATCCCCTCTTGACAAGCCTCGTTGTCAAGGGTCTGTCAATACCCGGTGGGGGTATGCGGAGGTGTTCGGTCTCACCGGAACTTGCGGTCTGGGAAGGTGGGACGTGGACAAGGCACAGGGCGAGAGCCCGATCGTGAGACATCGTCGTCGCCCGGCTCTTCGTCTGGACACAGCCTCGCCGTCCGCCAAAGGTGGGTGCCCGTCAGCCCTCGGCCGGCGGGCACCCGGAACGCGGTCGGCTCAGGCCGGCTTGGGGATGAGCCAGCCCGGCTCGGGCGTGACGAGTGGGACGAGGTAGTCGCGCGATGCCTCGACGGCGCGGCGCGGCCCGTCGAGCTCGGCCACGAGCCGACCGCCCTGCTTGCGGACGACGCCGTCGACCAGGACCGTGTCGACGTTGGAGATGTCGGCCGCCACGACCACGGCCGCCACCGGGTCGATGACCGGCGCGACGTTGACCGCCTTCGTGTCGATGATCACGAGGTCGGCCTTCTTGCCCGGCGTGATCGAGCCGGTCCGATCGGCGACGCCGGCGACGCGGGCGCCGTCGATCGTGGCCCACTTGAGCACGTCGCGGACGGTGATGAGGTCGGTCGGATCCGTGTCGGTGTCCCAGGCCACCTGATTCCGCCGTCCACGCTCGGACCCGAAGATCGCGTGCATCTGGGTGAACTGGTCCGACGGGGCCGTGGTCGCCACGTCCGAGCTGAGGCCGATGGGGATCCCAAGCTTCGACGCGGTCACCGCGGGCGCCCAGCCGTGGCCCATCTCCATCTCGATCTGCGGCGCGAACGAGACGTTGGAGCCCGAGTCGCGGACCATCTCCCACTCATCGTCAAGGAGGTGCGACGAGTGGATGTACGTCGTGTTCGGGTAGAGCAGACCCATCTCCCTGAGCGCCCGGAGCTGGAGCTTCGTGTAGCCGAAGCGATCCATGGCGACGTGAACGGTGATGTTCAGGTCGAGCTCCTTCGCGAGCTCCCAGTCGTGGCGCACGATCTCCGGCACGCAGAAGTGGGGGCCCCGCGTGGCGAGCGCCATCGTCAGCAGCTGGTCGCCGGAGCTGAAGTACTGCTTTCGGACGCGCCGGACGTCGTCCGGGTCCGCCGTGAGGGTGCTGCCGAACCACCACGCTGCGAGCGACGTGTTCGGGAAGCCGTAGGCGAAGACCGAGCGGATGCCGGCGTCCTGGAGCCCCTTGATGGCCGCATCCGCGTGCTCCGGGGTGTTCATGATGTGCGACCAGTCCACGAGCGTCGTGATGCCCGCGTTGATGCACTCGAGCGCGCCCCACTGGTTCGACGAGTAGACGTCGTCGGGGCGGTACCTGGGGGCGAACTGGTCGAGGATCCCCGAGAAGTACGCGCCCAGGGTGTAGTCCGGGGCGCACGTCCGGATGCACGTCTCCCAGGTGTGGCGGTGCGTGTCGACGAAGCCCGGGATGACGATGTCGCCGGTCGCGTCGATGACCCGGGCGCCATCGGCCGACAGGTCCGGCCCGACCGCAGCGATCCGGTCGCCGGCGACGAGGATGTCGGCGCGCGGCACCTCGCCGATCGCCGGGTCTTGACTGAGGACGATGGCGTCTTTGATGAGGATCCGGTCAGCCACGAGTCTCTCCTGTGGTCACGCTGGGTCAGGCCGCTCGCTGGGGCGTTCGCCCCGGGACTCGGTGTGTGATCAGCCCGCTCGGTCCTCCCCGTTGGCGCCCCTGTCCGGCCTGGTCGACGACCGACCGGCCCGGTCGCGCAATTCCTCGGCGACGGTCGAGAAGTCGCGCAGCCCGCGGCCCCGCGAGGCCGCGGCGCGGATCTCCTCGAGGTTGATGGTGCCCTGCGGGATCGGCACGCCGAGCTCGGCAGCGAGGGCCGCGATGAGCCGCAGGTCCTTCTCGGCGAGCTCGAGCGAGAATGCGACCGACGTCGCCTCCGGCTCGAGGAACGCCGCCCGCTTGTACGCAACGAAGGGCGCGCCAACGGCGCTCGCCGACAGGACGTCGTATGCGAGGGCGCGGTCCACCCCGGCGGCCTCGGCCAGGACGAGGGCCTCGGCCAGGGCCTGGTTCAGCCCGAACACGACCGTGTTCACGGCCAGCTTCATCGCCGCGCCCGAGCCCAGCGGTCCGAGATGGACGATGGTCCCGGCGAGCGGCTCGAGCGCAGGTCGCGCCCGCTCGAGGTGGGCCCTCTCGCCGCCGACCATGACCGTCAGCTTGCCAGCCTCGGCGAGGCTCACGCTCCCGCTCACGGGCGCGTCGAGCAGGCCGGCGCCGGCGGCGGCCACCTCGTCCGCGACCGACCGGATCGTGTCAGGCAGGACCGTGCTCATGTCGACCAGCACGGCGCCCGGCCGGACGCCGCGGACGAGTCCGTCAGGTCCGGTGAAGACCGAGCGCACGGCCGCGTCGTCGGCGAGCATCGTGATCGCGACGTCGGCCGCCGCCGCGGCCTCGGCTGGCGACCCGGCGACCCGAGCGCCCAGCTGGGCCGCCAGGGCCTCGGCACGCTCCCGGGTGCGGTTGTGGAGGACGACCTGGACGCCCGCGCGCGCGAGGGCACCCGCCATCGCGCTGCCCATCCGACCGGTCCCGACAAGCGCCACCGTGGTCATGGCCGCCTCACCGGGCGGCCTCGAGGCGCCGGCGGACCGTCTCTGTGATGCGCTCCACGGTCGGGATCGCGGCGTCCTCGAGAGCCGCGGCCGACGGGAGCGGGACGTGCGGGGTCGTGATCCGGACCAGCGGGGCATCGAGGCTGTAGAAGCCGTCGTCCGCCACGAGCGACACGATCTCCGCGCCCCACCCCAGCAGGCGCGGGTTCTCCTCGACGGTGAACAGCCGGCTCGTCTTCGCCACCGAGTCGAGGACGGTGCGCGCGTCGAGCGGGACGAGCGTCCGCAGATCGATGACCTCGGCCGAGATGCCGTGCTCCGTCTGCAGGCGCCCGGCTGCCTCGACGGCCCGCTGGACCATGGCGGCGATCGCGACGATGGTGCAGTCGCTCCCCTCGCGGACCACGGCAGCCTGCCCGAGCGGCACGACGTGCTCGCTGTCGGGCACCTCGCCCTTGGTCGCGAAGAGCGCCTTGTGCTCGCAGAAGATGACCGGATCGGGGTCGCGGATGGCGGCGACCATCAGGCCCACGACGTCGGCCGGGGTCGACGGCGCGACGACCTTCAGGCCCGGGATCGCCATCGCCCAGTTCTCGACGCTCTGGCTGTGCTGGGCGCCGAACCGGAGGCCGGCCCCGTTCGCCGTCCGCAGGACGAGCGGGATCGAGACCTGGCCGTCGGTCATGTACCGGGTCTTCGCGATCTGGTTGGCGACCATGTCCCAGGTCACCGCGAAGAAGTCCGAGAACATGAGCTCGACGACGGGGCGCAGGCCGGTCATGGCGGCGCCCATCGCCGCGCCGACGATCGCCTGCTCGCTGATCGGCGTGTCGACGACCCGCTCTGCCCCGAACCGGGCGAACAGGCCCTCGGTCAGCTTGAAGACCCCGCCCGCCGCGCCCACGTCCTCGCCGATGAGGACGACCGATGGGTCGCGCTCCATCTCGCGGGCGATGCCTTCCGCCACCGCCGCCCGGTAGGTCAGCTCAGCCATCCGCGACTCCGCGACCCCATCCGCCCGAGGACTTCAGTTCCGCCATGCCGAGCCCCCGTCGCTCCAGACTTGCGTCTCGATGACCTCCGGCGACGGCTCGGGCGCCTCGCGGGCAGCGGCCTCCGCCTCGGCGACCTTGGCTGCGACCTCTGCCTCGATCGCGTCGAGGACGGCGGCGTCGACACCGTCCTCGAGCATGCGCGCCCGCTCGGCGGGGATCGGGTCCCGCGCCAGCCATGCCTTGACCTCATCGTCTGGCCGGTACTTACCGGGGTCCGCCCGCGAATGGCCGCCATGGCGATAGGTCACGGCCTCGACCAGTGACGGACCCTCGCCTGCCCGCGCCCGATCGATCACGCGTCGCGCCACCGCGTGGACCGCCTCCACGTCGTTGCCGTCGACGACGATCGGCTCGAGACCGTACGCCGCCGCGCGGTCGGCGGCCGGGCGCGCCACCGCCGTCACCGCCCCGATCGGCGTGTACTCCATGTACTGGTTGTTCTCGCAGACGAAGACGACCGGGGCGCGCCAGACGGCCGCCAGGTTGAGCGCCTCGTGGAAGGCGCCGATGTTGGTGGTCCCGTCGCCGAAGAAGCAGACGGCGACCTGTCCGGACCGGCGGTACTGGGCGGACCAGGCGGCGCCGAGGGCGATCGGCAGATGGGCGCCGACGATCGCATACGAGCCCATCACGCCGTGCTCGACGCTGGTCAGGTGCATCGAGCCACCCTTGCCGCCCATGAGGCCGGTGGCACGACCGAAGAGCTCCGCGAAGATCGGCGCCATCGGGACGCCGCGGGCAAGGGTGTGGTTGTGGCCGCGGTAGGTGCAGAAGGTGTAGTCGTCGGCGCGCATCGCCGCGGCGAATCCGGCCGCGACCGCCTCCTGGCCGATGCCCAGGTGCGTGGTCCCCCGGACGAGACCCTCGAAGAAGAGCTCCTGAGCGCGCACCTCGAAGCGCCGGCACTCCACCATGGTCCTGTAGAGACGGAGCCGCGTGTCGAGGTCGGGCGGGGCCGGGGTGGAGGCGGTCGGATCGGCCATCGTCGACCTCAGTACGCGTTGGCGACGAAGAGCTCGTCGGACGGGAAGCGGGTGATGACCTGCGGCCCGTCGGCGGTGATGACGACCTCCTCCTCGATCCGCGCCGCCGAGTAGCCATCCTTCGCCGGGCAGTACGTCTCGAGGGCGATGACCATCCCCTCCTTCAGCTCGACCGGGTGTTCGAGCGAGTTGAGCCGGCTGATGATCGGACGCTCGTGGAGGAACAGCCCCACGCTGTGGCCGAACTGGAGCCCGAACGCCTCCATCTCGCTGTCGAAGCCGAACTCCTCGGCTCGCGGCCAGACCTTCGCGACCTGGTCGGTCGTCACGCCGGGCCGCATCAGCTCGATCGAGGCGTCGATCCACTCGCGCGTCCGCTTGTACGCGTCGCGCTGGGCCTCGCTCGCCTTGCCCACCACGAACGTGCGGTAGTAGCAGGTCTTGTAGCCGACGAACGTCTGGATGATGTCGAAGAACGCCTGGTCACCGGGCCGGATGATGCGGTCGCTGAAGACGTGCGGATGGGGGCTGCAGCGCTCGCCGGAGACGGCGTTGATGTTGTCGACGTGCTCGGCGCCGAGATCGAACAGGAAGTCCGTCACCTCGGCCACGAGCTGGCTCTCGCGGACGCCCGGCTTGAGCCGCTCGGAGATGAGCTGGTACGCGCCGTCGACCATCGCGCAGGCGGTGTTGAGCAGCGTGATCTCGTCGATGGACTTGACCTCGCGGGCGTCGAGCATGACCTGCTGGGCGTCGCGCACGACGATCCCTTCGGCCTCCAGCGCCGCGAGCATCGGTGGTTCGACGATGTCGACACCGAGCGGCATGTCGGCGACACCCTCGGCGCGGAGGATCTCCGCGAGCTCGCGGGCGGCCCTCTTGAACAGCCCGGCCTCCGGCGCCACGGCGCCCCGCAGGCCGATCATCCCGCCGCGGATGTTCTCGGGTCGAAGCCACGGGCAGTGGAGGCGATGGTGCTTGGCCGCCGAGCCGAAGTCCCAGAGATGGGGCTCGCCGCCGCGCGTAAGGAGCGCATAGCGGGTCATCTTGTCCCTCGCCCACTCGCCGATGTGGGTGCTCGTGACGTAGCGGATGTCGTTGAAGTCGAACAGCAGCATCGCGCCGAGGTCCGACGCCGCGAGAGCCGCCCGCGCGCGCCCCAGGCGATACGTCCGAAGGCGGTCGGGGTTGACGCGCTCCTCCCAGTCAACGGTCATCGATCCGGGCGAGGCGATCGGCAACGGCATGGCTGCATCCCCAGTCGGGCGGTCGGCGAAGTCGTGGCGGGCAGTATGCCGCGGGTCTCCGCAAGTTTCAACAGCGATGTACACCGTCGTCGCTTACAGTGAGACTGCACGCAGAAACGACGGCGTGCGGGGCGAGTACCATCGCTGACAGGAGGTGGCCGTGTCACGCCAGGGAGGCAACGGGGCCGAGCCGGAGTACTCGGAGATGGGCGATCGGCTGCGGGCGGCGCGCCGGGCCCACGGCCTGAGCCTGCGTGCGCTCGCCGACCGCCTGGGCATCTCACCCAGCCTTATCTCGCAGGTGGAGACGGGACGCGCGAAGCCTTCCGTCAACACCCTGTACGCCCTGGCTTCCGAGCTCGGCATCTCGCTCGACGACCTCCTCTTCACAGATGCCCGACCCGGGCCGTCGGCGGCGCGGCGTCCACGTCTCGCGCCCGTCGAAGCGCGTCCGCGGGAGGCGACTCTGCCGGCAGAGCCCGTGCAGCGAGCGGGCGCTCGCAAGTCGATCCGGCTGGCGTCGGGCGTGGTGTGGGAGCGGCTTACGACCGCCTCGATCCCCAACGTCGAGTTCATCTACGTCGTCTACGAGGTCGGCGGCGCCTCCAGCCCGGAGCACGAGTTCCAGCGCCACAGCGGCCAGGAGTGGGGCTACATCCTGAGGGGGACGCTGGGTGTGACGGTCGGATTCGACGAGTACGTGCTCGGGCCCGGCGACGCGATCACCCTCGACTCGACCGTTCCCCACCGCCTGTACAACCTGGGCGGCGACCCGGTCCACGGCATCTGGTTCACCTTGGGACGGCGGCCGTTCGAGATCGAGGTTCCCGGGTCGGCTCCGCCGATCGGGTCGAGCGACCGCTGACGCCGCGGCGCGGCCCGCGGTCCGCGGACCGTCGCCCGGGAGCGGGTGCGGCGGCCTCCCGTCGTGACGCCGGGGCGAGCGCCACGGCCGGGAGACCCCGGGCTCACAGGATGGGACGCCCGGTCCGTCGGACACCCTTCGCGCACGCTCCATGGTCAGTTCAATGAACCTGCGCAGTCTCTTCAACCGGGCTTGACTGGCGTGAACTGATACTGCACACTCCCGCGAACCACGGGCGACCGAGACCCCGTGGTCCCGGAGGTTGACGGTGCACTACGTCGGCCGAGTCGACTGGTCCTTCGCGGATGCCCCGGTCCCGGCCGGGCCGACGGCCTCTGGCCTCGCCCGGCAGGCGCTCGTCGGCCCCGCGCAGGGCGCCTCCCACACGGAGCTCGCGGTCGGGGCCCTCGCCTCGGGCGGCTGGATCGCCCGCCACGTCCATTCGTTCGAGGAAGCGCTCTACCTCCTGGAGGGCGAGCTGATCCTCGAGCTGGACCGGCGCGTCCATCGCCTTGTCGCCGGCGACTACGCCCTGGTCCCCATCGGCACGCTCCACACGCTCGCGACCGGAGGCGACCGCCCGGCCCGCTGGATGTCCATCAACACCCCGCCGCGCCGGGGCCCGGAGGCCGCAGTCCCGGACACGATCTTCGCCGCGATGCCGCCCGACGTCCCCGCCCTCGTCGCCAGGGCCGCACGCCCGGCCCCCGGGGACCCGACCGGCCGCCTCGTCGGCCACTACGAGGGCACGCCACCGCAGCTCGAGGCACTCCGGCTGGACGACCCGGCCCGCGGCCGCCAGCCGGCGGGCATGGACACCGCCCTGCTTGCCTACAGCGGCATCTCCGTGAAGATGCTGATCGACCGCGGCTTCGGCGCGGACCTCCTGACGATGTTCACCGTCGACTACGAGGTCGGCGGGGCGGCCCAGGCCCACGACCACCCGTTCGAGGAGGCCTACTTCTTCCTCGCGGGCGAGGTCGAGGCCGAGCTGGACGGGACGCCGTACCGGCTGCGCGCGGGCGACATCGTGTTCGCCGGCGTCGGCAGCGTCCATGGCTTCTGGAACGAAGGGCCCGAGCGCGTGCGGTGGATCGAGACCCAGGCCCCGCAGCCACCGACGCGCCATTCCTACCGCTGGGAGCCCAGCTGGAGCCGCCTGGCCCGGCGAGGCATCGAGCCCTGGCCCGGTCGCCCGGAGGAGAGCGACCGGGCCTGAGCGAGGTCCGGCGTCCCGCGCCGGCCGTGCGGCCCCGGCAGAGGCCGGTCGACAGAAACTCGGAGGAGCGTCTCATGGATCCCAGGCACACTCATCCCGGCCGGCAGCGGCTGGCCGCCCTCGCCGCCGCGGCGATCGTCGCCGTCGCGGCCTGTTCCTCGGGAGCGACGGCCGCCCCGAGCGCCTCGCCCGCCGGGGCGAGCAGCGCGGCCAGCGCGGCCCCGAGCGCCGCCGCCTCGCCGAGCGCGGAGGCGAAGACCCTCCAGATCGCCTACCTCTCGTTCGCGATCGCCAACAGCTACGATGCGCCGATGCTCGCGGCGGCCCAAGCGGCGGCGGCCGCCGGCAAGGCGCAGCTGACGGTATTCGACGCGAACAACGACCCGGCCGCCCAGACGAAGCAGCTCCAGGACGCGGTCGCCTCGGGCAAGTACGACGGGATCATCGTCCAGCCGATCTACGGCGGCGGCCTGGTGACCGGCGTCCAGGACGCCATCAGCAAGAAGATCGCCGTCGGCGACATCGACCAGATCCTCGGCACGGACTACACGACGGCCAAGGCGCAGGTCCAGGGTCTCTCGGCCAACGTCGTGTTCGTCCCGAGCGACCTCGGCACGAAGTTCGGCCAGCTGACCGTGAAGGCCTGCGCGGACGCGAACCCGTGCAAGGTCGGCTACATCTACTCGGTCAAGGCGTCGGGCCTCGACGGGGCCCTCCGGATGGCGTTCAACGCAGCGATCGCTGCCAACCCGAACATCCAGGTCGTCGCCGAGGGCGAGTCGTTCTACCAGACCGCGCTCGGGCTCAAGGCGGCGCAGGACATGCTGACCGCCCACCACGACATCAACGTCATCGTCGGCGCCGACCAGGCCATCACCGGCGCGCTCACGGCCGTGACGTCCGCCGGGCTCAAGGGCAAGGTCGCCCTCGTCGGCTACGGCGGTGCAGCGGTCGCGCTCCAGGGGATCGCCTCGGGCGACCGGTTCGGCACCGTCATGCAGGCCCCGGCGACCGAGGGCCGAGTCGGCGTCGAGGATCTCATCAAGGCCATCCGCAGCGGGACGCCGGTCGACGGCGTCGACCCGCTCGCCAGCCTGCCCAGCGGCGGGGTCGTCACGAAGGACAACGTCTCGAGCTTCCTCACCCTCGCCGAGTGGCCGGGCTGAGCATCGTCGCGTCGGGATCGTGATGGACGAGCCGGTCCACCTCGAGGTCCGGGGGGTCGTCAAGACCTTCGGGAGCACGCGGGCCCTGGACGACGTGTCGCTCCGGGTGCGGACCGGCTCGATCCATGCCCTTGTCGGCGAGAACGGCGCCGGCAAGTCCACCCTCGGCAAGATCATCGCGGGGGTCCTCCGCCCGGACCAGGGCGCCCTGGTCCTCCGGGGGGCCCCCGTGACGTTCTCGTCGCCGCGCCAGGCGCTCGAGCACGGGATCGCCCACGTCGCCCAGGAGCTGGCGCTCGTCCCGGGGCTCACCGTCGCCCAGAACGTCTCCCTCGGCACCGAGCCGCGACGGCTCGGGTTCGTCGACCGGCGCGGGCTCCGGGCGCACTTCGAACAGCTGACGGCCGAGGCCGGATTCGACCTGCCCGCCGACGCACCCGTCGGGCGTCTCCCGATCGGTCGACAGCAGCAGGTCGAGATCCTCCGAGCGCTGGCCCGCGATGCGGGTCTCATCGTGTTCGACGAGCCGACGGCCTCCCTCTCCGTGGCGGAGGTCGAGCGGCTCCACGAGGTCATCCGGAGGCTGGCGGCCTCGGGGCGCACGGTGATCCTCGTCTCCCACTTCCTCGGGGAGATCCTCGAGCTCGCCGACACTGTGACGGTCCTCCGCGACGGGCGGGTCGTCCGCACCGCGAGGGCTGCCGACGAGACGGAGGCGAGCCTGATCTCGGCGATGCTCGGCCGGACACTCGGGCGCACGTTCCCGCCCAAGGTGCCGCCGGCCGCCGACGCCCCGCCGGTGCTCGTCGTCGAGGATCTCACCGCGCCAGGCGTCCGGGGGGTGTCCCTCCGGGTGCGCGCCGGCGAGATCGTCGGGCTTGCCGGGCTGATCGGGGCGGGCCGCTCCGAGCTCGCCCGCGCGATCTTCGGCGCGGTCCCCGCCACCGCCGGGCGCCTCGCGCTCGGGGAGGCGGAGCTCGGCAGGGACCCGAGGGCGTCGATCCGTGCCGGCGTGGCGATCATCCCCGAGTCGCGCAAGGACGAGGGCCTCCTGCTCGAACGCTCCGTGCGCGAGAACGTCAGCCTCGCCAGCCTCCCGATCCTGAGCCGGTTCGGGTTCGTCCGCCGGCCGGTCGAGGACCGGCGGGTCGGTGACGCGCTCCGGCGCGTCGCGGGCACGAGCGCGATCGAGGCACGGGCCGCCTCCCTGTCGGGCGGCAACCAGCAGAAGATCCTGTTCGCGCGCGCGCTCCTCGGGGGCCCGAGCCTCCTGATCGCGGACGAGCCGACCCGTGGCGTGGACGTCGGCGCCAAACGCGAGATCTACGAGCATCTCGCCGGCCTGGCATCGGGCGGCGTCGGGATCCTCCTGATCTCGAGCGAGGTCGAGGAGCTGCTCGGCCTCGCCCATCGCCTCCTCGTGATGCGGGCCGGTCGGATCGTCGCGCAGCTCGAGGGTGAGTCGATGACGGAGGATGCAGTGCTCAACGCGGCCTTCGGCGCCGATCCGGCAGCCGCATGAACGAGATGACGCCTGCGGCGTCGGTCCAGGACGAGACCCGCGCAACGCCCCGAGGCCGCTCGCTGACCGGGAGCGTCGGCCGTGCCGGGATCGTGATCCCGTTCGTGATCACGTTCGTCGTGCTCAGTATCGCGAGCCCGGACTTCCTCCACTTCGAGAACCTCGCGAACATCCTCGACCAGCAGTCGGGGATCATCATCGTCGCCGCGGCGGGGACCCTCGTGCTCATCGCCGGGGGCATCGACCTCTCCGTCGGGGCCGTGTACGGCCTCGCCGGCGCGACCGCCGCCGAGCTGGTCAAGACGTCCGGGGTCCCGCTCGGCGCCGCCGCCGGGATCGGGCTCGGGCTGATCGTCGGCCTCGTCAACGGCGTACTCGTCACCCGGTTCCGGATCAACGCACTCATCGGGACGCTCGCGATGACCTACGTGGTCGGGGGCGTCGGGGCGCTGGCGACGAAGGGCAACCTGATCGTCGCGTTCGACCACCCGGAGTTCCAGAAGCTCGCGGCGACGTCGATCCTGGGGGTGACGAGCGCCGCGTGGATCATGATCGCAACGGCGATCGCGACGGGGATCCTGCTCGCCCGGACGACATTCGGACGGTACGTCTACGCGACCGGCGGGAACCCGCTCGCCGCCCGGCTCGGTGGCGTTCGCGTGGACGGGATCCGCGTCGCGACGTTCGTCCTCAGCGGCGGGGCGGCCGCCCTGGCCGGGGTCCTGGACGCCTCGCGCGTCTTGAGCGCCCAGGCGTCGAGCGGCGCGTTCCTGACCTTCACCGTCCTGGCCGGGGTCGTCGTCGGCGGCACCAGCATCCTCGGCGGCGAGGGCGCGATCTGGCGCACGGTGGTCGGCTGCCTGTTCATCGCGCTCGTCGGGAACGGGTTCAACCTGCTCGGGTTGGACCCCTTCTACCAGCAGATCACGCTCGGCGTGATCCTCCTCCTGGCCGTGGGCATCGACGCGTGGTCGCGACGGTTCGACCGATGAG
>JAPVSP010000349.1:0-4481 GCA_047519685.1 Chloroflexota bacterium | reverse complement strand
GAGCAGGGCTTCCTCGGCGCCCCGATCCCCGAGGCGTACGGCGGCGCCGGGATGGACTACATCAGCTTCGCGATCCTGTGCGAGGAGCTCGAGCGGGCCGACACCGCGTTCCGGGTCGTCCAGAGCGTCCACGTCGGCCTGAACTCGCTGTCCCTCCTGCAGTGGGGTACCGAGGAGCAGCGCCAGCGCTGGCTGGTGCCGCAGGCGCGTGGCGAGAAGCTCGCGACGTTCGGGTTGACCGAGCCGGGCGCCGGGACCGACGCCGCAGCCCTGACCTCGACGGCTCGGCGCGACGGCGACGGCTACGTGATCAATGGCTCGAAGATCTGGATCAGCCTCGCCGACATCGCGGACCACTTCCTGGTCTTCGCCTCCGTCGACCGGACGAAGCGGCACCGCGGCGTGACGGCGTTCATGCTCGAGCGCGGGACGCCGGGCTTCACGACGGGGACCCTCCACGGCAAGCTCGGCATCCGGGCGGGCAACACCGGGCTCCTCAACATGGACGAGGTGCGCGTGCCGATCGAGAACCGGATCGGCGAGGAGGGCGAGGGCTTCCTCGTGGCGATGAGCGCGATCGACCAGGGTCGGTTCACGGTCGCGGCCGGTGCGGTCGGGCTCGCCCAGGCATGCCTCGACGCCTCGGTCCGATACGCCCACGAGCGACGGACCTTCGGCGCCGAGATCGGCGAGCATCAGCTCGTCAAGCAGCTGATCGCCAAGATGGTCGCCGGCATCGACGCCGGGCGCCTCCTCGTCTGGCGGGCGGGCTGGCTCAAGAACCACGGCCTGCGGAACACGCGCGAGACGAGCCTGGCCAAGTGGCACGCCACCGAGCATTCCGTCCAGTGCGCGCTCGACGCGATCCAGGTCCACGGCGCGAACGGCTACAGCAACGAGTTCCCGGTCGAGCGCTACCTGCGGAACGCGAAGGCGGCCGTCATCTACGAGGGGACCAGCCAGCTCCACACGCTCATCCAGGCCGACTACGCCCTCGGTTACCGCGAGGACCGACCGCTGCGCTGCGAGCCGTGGCCGGCCCAGGGCTTCGAGCGCGCCACGGCGAGCGCTCCGGCGTGACGGTCCGCGCCGGCCCGGGAGAGCGCGTCGCCGCGGCGGGCGACCGGCTGGCCTCGACCTGGCGGCGATCCGGGCCGGTCGGTCGGGCGGCCCTTCTCGGCGGCGGCGCCCTCGGCGCGGCTCTCGTCGGCGCGTTCGTGTTCGGGGCCTGGCACGTGCTCATCGGTGGGCTCGTGCGCGGCAACCCGCGAGCGGCGGGATTCGGGGTCGTCCTGTCGGCCGTCAGCCTGGGTGCCCTGGCGGTCCTGGCGCGGATCGGCGACCGGGCGCTGCCGGAAGGCTGACCGGGGATCCGCGGAGGCGAGGCAGCTCGCGTCGGTCGGTCAGGGCTCCGGGTGCGCGTCGAGCGCCGGGCCGGCCTCGACCGTGACCAGGACCTCGGCCGGCCTGCGAGTCGCTCGCGGCGTCTCTGCCCGGCCGGACGCCGCCGGTCCGTGGCCGGGCGACCGCCGCTCCCCGGGCAGCGCCTCGAGCGCGGGCCGATCCTCGTGCGGCTCGGCACGAGCCGCCAGCCGGCTCCTGGCGGTGATGATCAGTGCGACCGCGGCGACGATGACCCCGCCGGCGACGATCGTGCGCGCCGTGATGGGCTCCGAGAGCACGAGCCAGCCGAGGATGACCGCCACGATCGGGTTGACGTAGGCGTAGGTCGCGACCTTCGGCAGCGGCGCGACCCGGAGGAGCCAGCCGTACGTCGTGAACGCGAGGATCGAGCCGACGAAGGCGAGGTACGCGACGGCGAGGACCGAACGGCCGGAGATCGCAGCTGGGTCGAAGCCGGCCGGCTCTCCGGCGGCCCCCGACATCGCGAGCAGGACGACGCCGCCGAGGAGCATCTGGAAGCCGGTCGCGATGAGGGGCCTCCGCGGCAGGACGGCCCGGTGGGCGGCGAACAGCGATCCGGCGGCCCAGCTCATCGGCGACACGATGAGCGCTCCCAGGTGGAGCGCGTCGACGCCGCCGAGCGAGGCGTCGCCCGGCGACACGAGGATCGCCACGCCCCCGAGGCCGAGCGCGATCCCGACGACGGCCAGCGGCGACAGGCGCTCGCCGAAGCCGATCCGGCCGAAGACCGCCACCCACAGTGGCATCATCGCGATGAGCAGCGCCGCGATGCCGGACGGTACCGACTGCTCGCCGAACGCGACCAGGCCCATGCCGCCGCCGAGCAGCAGCGCGGCCACGATCGTGCTGTCGCGGAGCTCCCGGAGGGAGGGCAGGCCGAACGCCCGACCCTCGCGGACGACGGTCCATGCGAGCAGGATGCCGCCGGCCAGGACGAACCGGACGCCCGCCATGAGGAACGGCGGGATCGTCTCGACCGCGACCGAGATCCCCAGGTAGGTCGAGCCCCAGACGAGGTAGAGGACCCAGATCCCGGCCCAGATGGCGATCGGGCTCGGCCTCCCGAGCACCGAGCGCGCCGAGCCGCCGGCCGGGGCGGCGGGTGCCGCGGCCTCGGTCATGGGACGGCTTGGCATAGTCGGCTGGTCCAAGGCCGCAGCATAGCAGGACCGGTCAGGATCCGCCGTCGGCTCGCCGGCGACGACCGGGCCGCGTCCTCAGGCCGCCCGGCTCGCCGGCCGGCACTCACGGCACGGCCGGTAGCCGGACGAGGTCGCCTCGCCCGTCGAGCGGAAGGGGACCCGGTGGCGCTGCGCGATGCGACGGGCGTTGTGGCAGGTCGGCAGGCAGAAGATGTGCGTCGTGTCGGAGCCGACGAACCGGACGCCTGTCCCGCCGAGCCGGGCGAGGGTATCGAGGTCGACGCCCTCGGCCATCAGGATCGCCCGCTTGTTCGTCGGCCCGCCGAGGCCGTACTCGCCGATCGAGCCGTCGCTCCGGACGACGCGATGGCACGGGACGACGAGCGGGATCGGGTTCCGGCCGAGCGCGGAGCCGACCGCCCGCACGGCGCGCGGGCGCCCGATCTCGGCGGCGACCCAGGCGTATGGACGGACCTCGCCGCGCGGGATCTCGAGCGTCTTCGACCAGACCTCGCGCTCGAACGGCGCGCGGCCGCGCCAGTCGAGCGCGATGCGCACCTGGCGGTCGCCGGCCAGCCGTCGCCCGATCGCCCGGCCGAGCGACGCGGGCACGGACCCGCTGCGGATCGCCGGGCGCCCCGTCGCCGCCGTGAGCCGCGCCTCGAAGCCGGCGGGGTCATCCGCGCGGTCGATCATCGAGACCCCACGGCCGTTCCAGGCCACCCAGAGCGGCCCGAGCGGCGAGGGGAGCGGGGCATACGCATCGGCCAGACCGACCGCGACGAGCGTCCGGGGGGCCAGGTCCGCCGGCGCGGAGACGCGCAGGTCGCGGAGGGCGGCCTCGACGGCGGCGACGGCGGGATCCCCGGGCTCGGCGACGCTGGATCCATGCGATGAGCGGTTCATGCGGTCAGCTCCTCGCGCTCGCCGGCCTCCCAGGCCGCCCTCAGCATCGTCAGGCCGCGGTGGACCTGCGCCTTGAGCGTGCCCTCGGGCCGGCCGAGCGTCTCGGCCATCTCCTGGTAGGACAGATCGTCGACATGACGGAGGACGATCGGCACCCGGTATCGCTCTGGCAGCGACCCGAGCGCCAGGCGCCAGCGGTCCAGCTCGGCTCGCCGGATGGCGACGGCCTCCGGGGCGTCGCCTGACGAGGCGAGCGGTGCCCGCGCCGGGGCGTCGTCGAGGGCGGTGAGCGGGAGCGGCCGGAGCCGGTCGGCGATCCGGCGCCGGCGGTTGCGCGAGAGGTTGACGGCGATCGCCGCCAGCCACGGCCGCAGCCGGAGGGCCCGGATCCGTTCGCCGTCGTACGTCCCGAGCGCCCGGTACGCACGCACGAGGACGTCCTGCGCGATCTCCTCGGCGTCGCTCGCGTCGCCGGTCAGGCGGAGCGCGATCGAGTAGAGGCGGTCGACATGCGCCCGAACGAGCGCCTCGAAGGCGCCGTCGACGTCCGTGGCCAGGCGGGCGGTCAGGTCGGTATCGTCCATCGCCTCTCGAAACACGGCCGGCCGGCGATCGGTTGCATCGCCCGCCGCGGGCCTCTCAGGCCCCCACGAAGAACGTCCGAGCGAGCCCCGCGGTCGGGATCGCCTCGGTCTCGCCGGTCGGCTGGACCAGGAAGATCCAGAGGTCCCAGGCGACGTGGCTGACGATGAGCGCGCCGAGCGGGACGCCGGCCGAGTAGAGGACGCACCAGTGGGCGCCGGCGACGCCCGCGGCGCCGAGCAGCGTGAAGTTCCCGGTCACGACGTGGACCCCACCGTAGGCGGCGGCCGCGAGCGCCCCGCCCGGCCAGCGTCCGAACCGGCGCATGAGGGCCTCCTGGACCAGGCCGCGCCAGAAGACCTCCTCGGCCGGGCCGATGACGGTCGCCAGCCGGGCGGCGATCTCGCCGCGCGGTCCGAGCGAACG
>JAPVSP010000348.1:0-1779 GCA_047519685.1 Chloroflexota bacterium | reverse complement strand
GGCATCGCTCCGGCTCGGCATCGCGCCCGCGCCGGCACCGCGCCCGCGCCGGCATCGCTCCGCTCCGCGCGCCGCTCCCGCTCGCCGCCTCTGCCGTTCACTACCACCGCCAGTGCTATGCGAGCGCTCGTGCAGGGGGGGTCACATCCCGACCGGCCTCGCAATTGCCCCTCACCAGCTTGGGCTCTAGCCATCGTCGCAACACCTCTCGCGGGCACCTCGAAGATGGGTTCCGGGAGGTGCGAGATGGGCAGGGGTCCCACGCTCACGGCCGTCGAACGCCACGAGATCTATCGGCGGATCGCGGCCGGCGAGCGGCCGAGGGCGGTGGCCCAGGCACTCGGGCGAAACCGCCACACGATCCACGCTGTGCTCCGCCAGCTCCACGGGATCGGGCCGCGCCGGGTGGTGCGGACCGACCGGTTCCTCTCACTCGCCGAACGGGAGGAGATCAGCCGGGGGCTGCGCGGGCACGAGTCGCTGCGCTCGATCGCCCGGCGGCTCGGCCGCGCCCCGTCGACGATCTCGCGGGAGGTGGCGCGAAACGGCGGTCGGCGGCCGTACCGGGCGTGGCGCGCCGAGCGGGCCGCCGCCAGACGCGCTCGACGGGCCAAACCTGCCAAGCTCGCCCTGAACGCGCGACTCCGTGGCCTCGTCGAGGCGATGCTCGAGAGACGCTGGTCGCCCGAGCAGATCGCGAGGCGTCTGCGCCGCGAATACCCGGGCGAACCGGAGCTGTGGGTGTCGCACGAGACGATCTATCAGTCGCTCTTCGTTCAGGGTCGCGGCGCCCTCCGCGAGGAGCTGCGCCGCTGCCTGCGGACCGGACGCGCCCGACGTCGGCCGCAGCACCGGGCCCCCGGCACGGGCGAAATCCCCGACATGGTCCTCATCAGCGAGCGGCCGGCCGAGATCGAGGACCGCGCCGTGCCCGGCCACTGGGAAGGCGACCTCCTCATGGGCAAGCAGAACAGGTCCGCAATCGCGACGCTCGTCGAGCGCCAGACACGCTTCGTCATGCTCGTCAAGCTCGAGGCCCAGACCGCCGAGGCCGTCCGGACTGCGCTCGCTCGCCAGGTCCTCACCCTGCCCGAGCAGCTTCGTCGCACGCTCACTTGGGACCGTGGCTCAGAGATGAGCCAGCACGTGGCGTTCACGGTCGAGACGGCGGTCCAGGTCTACTTCTGCGACCCGCACAGCCCTTGGCAGCGGGGCTCCAACGAGAACACGAACGGCCTCTTGCGCCAGTACTTCCCGAGGGGCACCGACCTCTCGCCCTTCACCCAGACCGAGCTCGATGACGTGGCCGGAGAGCTCAACGACCGACCTCGACAAACGCTCGGCTGGCTGAAACCATGCGAGGTGCTCGCGCGGCTCGTTGCGACGACCGACTGAATCCGCCCGGCTGCGCCGGTGCAAAGCGAGCCGGCGTCGACCGGCTGGGAAGTCACGGCCGTGCAGTTGACGTGAGATAACCGTCAACGGCTAATGGCCGCTTGCCGGAGGACTCTGCGGGGCCGCACGGACGTCGTCGAGGGCGGGGCCGTGCCGGAGCACCAGCACGGCTGGTATCCGGCAGAAGGCGCGGACCGCTACGGGGACGACGGCCGCAGCGCTACGGAGCCAGCGACGGCCGGACCGCTACGGAGTCGGCGACGCCAGCGGCGACAGAGTGGGCGACGGCAGCAGTGCCGGTGTCGGTGACGGCGAAGGCGGCAGGTTCGCCGGCGGGTAGTCCGCCAGCGCGATCGTCATCAGCGCCTCGGCGACCACGTCCGG
>JAPVSP010000347.1:0-13959 GCA_047519685.1 Chloroflexota bacterium | reverse complement strand
GCGCCACCAGCGCGTGACCGATCGTCCGCAGGGCGTCGGCCAGCGCGTGCCCGACGGCCCTGGCGACGACGACAAGGCGCGCCCACAGCGGCGACACCACGGCCGCTACCCATCGAAGCGCGCCCGCCAGGGCGGCGAGCGACTCCCACCATGCCCAACGGGTCCAGCGGGCCAGGACGCGGATCGCCTGGGCGGTCGCATCAGCCGTTCGCCCGACGACGTGCACCGTGACCCGGTACGCCCGCCCGACCAGGCGGGCGCATGCCGTGATCGCCCAGTGGAGCCCGAGGTAGAGCATGACGAAGGGGGCGACGATCCAGGTCAGGATCCGATTGATCGGGGACCTGGCCGAAGGTCCTGCGTCAATCGGTGGCACCGTCGGCCTCCTTCCGGAGCAGCTCTTGGACGGTCTCGAGCTGGTGCACCGACCCGAGGCGGTCCGACGCCTCGAGCTCCTCACGTGCACGCGCCACCGCTTCCGCCCGTCGACGTCTCTCGGCGAGCGGCGGTCCTGCGGCCGCTGGCTGCGCCGCCCGAGACCAGGCACGGTTCGCACGCCGGAGTTGGGCCGTCGTGTCGCGGATGGCCGCCGTGCGCTTCCTCACGTAGTCGACCTGCGCGTCTGCCAGCGGCGGCTCGCCGTGGAGCAGCGTCGCGACGTCGACGACCGCGCGATGGGCCGCCTCGAGGGCCCGGTCGGCAAGTAGAACGCCTGAGCCAGGGGCGACGTCGAGCAGGTGCTCGTATGCCGCGACGAGTGCGCTCGTGTCTGGATGCGAGACCTCGAGCACGTACCCGCTCGTCATCGCGCGCCGCTGCGACCGAAGGAGGCGTTGTCGGCGCGCGACCCGGACGACACCGCGGGCGGGCAGCGCCAGGCCAAGAACGAGCGCGAACCCGCCGATCACGATCCAGAGGCCCCCTGCGCTCGTGAGGGTGGCCCAGGCGACGATAGCCAAGCCGCCGAGGACGAGCAAGGCATCGAAGAGCCCCGGGCCCTCGTCCGTCGCATCACCGAACAGCTCGTCGATGAGCTCGTCCAGCTCGTCGGCTCGCCGCCCGCGACCGCCGAGATGGCGCAGCGGGCCGGTGGATCGCGGGATGACCACGAACCGGCGCGCCGCGTCGGCCGCCGGGACCCCGGATACCTCCCCCGCATCGTCGTCTGGCGAGGCGGGAGGAACGTCAGATGTCGGGCGAGCCGGCTGAGCTGTCATGCGCACCAGACGCGGATCGCCCCACGGTGTTACAGATCCTGTCGGACCGCCTTCTACAGCACCAGCTCGGCCCGCACCACGCCCTCGGCCGCACCGGGTCGCAGCTCGAAGCCCAGCCGCCCGGCCGTCGCGAGCATCGCCGCGTTGTCCTCGCGGATGTCCGCACCCAGCCGCTCGAGCTTCTCGGCCCGGGCGACCGCGATGACCCGCCGCAGCAGCTCGGTGCCGATCCCGCGTCCCTGGAACCGGTCGGTCACCAGGACCGCGAACTCGCCGTCGGGCGCGCCGACCGCCCGGCTCAGCCGGCCGATCCCGAGGATCTCCGGCCGCCCGTCCGCGCGCGTGTGCTCGGCGACGAGGGCGAGCTCGCGGTCGTAATCGAGGAAGCAGATCCGGATCAGGCGCTCGTGCGCCGTCCGCTCGTCGATCCCGAGGTTCTGGAGGTACCGCCGGTAGACGGTCGCCGGCGAGAGCGAGCGGTGGAACTCCACGACGAGCGGCTCGTCCTCGGGCCGGATCGGCCGGAACCGGATCGCCGTCCCGTCCGGGGCCGTCCACGACCCCTCGTACTTCCGCGGGTAGGGCCGGATCGCCAACCGCGGCAGCGCCTCGGCCGCCACGCTCGGGTCGTGGAGGACGACCCGGGCGTCGAGCGCGATGAGCCGCTCCGGCGAGGCGAGGAGCGGGTTGATGTCGAGCTCGGCGATCCAGCGCTGCTCGACGACGAGCTGGCTGAAGCGCACGAGGAGCTGCTCGAGCGCATCGAGGTCGACGCCGGGCCGGCCGCGGATCCCCTTGAGCGCGGTGTGGATCCTCGTCCCCTCCATCATCCGGCGGGCAAGCGTGGTCGTGAGCGGCGGCAGGCCGAGCGCGCGGTCCTTGAACAGCTCGACGAGCTGGCCGCCCATGCCGAACAGCAGCACGGGCCCGAACTGCGGGTCGATGCTGCTCCCGAGGATGAGCTCGTAGCCGGCCCAGTCCACCATCGGCTGGACCGTCACGCCCTCGAAATGCTCGGCGCCCCGGCGCTCGGTCACCGAGTCGCGGATGGTATCGAAGGCGCCGCGAACCGCGGCTGCGTCCTTCAGGTTCAGCTGCACGCCCCCGACGTCGGTCTTGTGGGTGATCGTGTGCGAGTACAGCTTCACGACGACCGGGAAGCCGATCCGCTCGGCGGCGGCCACCGCGTCGTCCTCCGTCCGCGCGACGACCGTCTCGGTGATCGGGATGCCATAGGCCGCGAGGAGCTCCTTCGACTCGACCTCGGTCAGGAGCGTCCGGCCCTCGGCCCGGATCGCCTCGATGAGGGCCGTCGCCCGCGCCCGGTCGACCGGCATCTCGTGCTCGTCGGGCAGCGTCGGCGTCTCGTACAGCAGCTCGAGCTTCCGCTGCAGGCGCCAGGTGCTGTTGAACGTCCGCACGGCCGTGTCCGGGTAGGGGAACGTCGGGATGCCGGCCTCCCGGAGGAGCGCCGCACCGGCCGCGACGTCCGGCCCACCCATCCAGGAGGCGAGCACCGGCTTTCCCTCGAAGTGGGAGAGCCGGGTGAGCGCCTTCGCGGTCCCCAGCGCGTCGGTCATCGCCTGGGGCGTGAGGATGACGAGCAGGCCGTCCGCGTTCGGGTCCGCCGCGGCGATCTCGAGGGCGGCCGCGTACCGGTCCGCGCCCGCGTCGCCCAGGATGTCGATCGGGTCGTTGTGGCTCCAGGGCCCCGGGAGGATCGCGTCGAGCCGCTCCATCGTCTCGGGGGCGATGTCGGCCAGCTCCCCGCCGCCGGAGATCAGCGCGTCCGTGGCGAGGACGCCGGGGCCGCCGGCGTTGGTGACGATCGACAGCCGGCGACCGGCCGGCCGAGGCTGCTTCGCGAGGACCTCGGCGACGTAGAACAGGTCGGAGATCTCGTCGACGCGGAGGACGCCGACCCGGGCGAAGGCCGCCGCGAGGACCTCGTCGCTGCCGGTCAGCGAGCCGGTGTGCGAGGCGGCCGCCTTCGCCGCCTGCTCGGTGCGGCCCGGCTTGATGACGATGATCGGCTTCGTGAGGGCGACCTCGCGAGCGGCCGAGAGGAAGGCGCGCGCGTCGCCGATCGTCTCCATGTAGACGACGATGCTCGTCGTGTTCGGGTCGTTGCCGAGGTAGGTGATGACGTCGCCCCAGCCGACGTCGAGCATCGAGCCGAGCGAGACGACCGCGCTGAAGCCGACGTCCTCGCCACGGCTCCAGTCGAGGACGGCCGTCAGGAGGGCGCCTGACTGGCTGACGAAGCCGACCTTGCCCGGCTTCGCGATCCCCTGGGCGAACGTCGCGTTGAGCCCGCTGACCGGGCGCATGACGCCGAGGCAGTTCGGGCCGACGATCCGCATCCCGGACGAGCGCGCCCGCTCGAGGATCCGGCGCTCCAGCTCGACGCCCTCGGGCCCGATCTCCTTGAACCCGGCCGAGATCACGATGACCGAGCGGATGCCGAGGGTGGCGCACTCGTCGACGACCGCCGGGACGCTCGGCGCCGGCGTGACGACGACCGCCAGGTCGACCGGGTCGGGGACGTCGACGAGGCTCGGGTAGGCCTTGACGCCGAGGATGCTCGGGCGCCTGGGGTTGATCGGGAAGACCGTGCCGCCGAACGGGCTGCTGATGAGGTTCCAGAGCACCGTCCGCCCGACGCTGCCCTCCTTCTCCGTCGCGCCGACGACCGCGACCGTCCTGGGGGCGAAGAAGGGATCGAGGGGGTTCCGGGCGGCGCCGAGGACGTCGGACGCGCGATCGCGCACGCGGCCGCGGCGGGTGGGGGCCGGGGCTTCGGCGTCAGCCTCGGCGGGCGCGACGGCGGAGGAGATCGGATCGGACACGGTCAGTCGACTCCGGGCATAGGCTCGCGACCGGCGAGCCCGGGAAACGGCAGCGTCGGTCCTCGGTAGCGTCTCACGTCCGGGGCGACGGTCCGGAGAGCCGTCCCGCCCGCATCGCAGGGTCGAGCCGCCCGGCCGGGCCCCGGACGGCCTGGCCGAGGCGGGCGGTTCGGGCCCAGACGCCGCGGTCGGAATCCGCAGCCTCGGATCCCCTTGGGTTCCGGCGCCCGGTAACGGGCCGGGGCCCCGCGATCGACGCGGAGCCCCGGACTGGTGGCGCATGCCCCCGGCGATCGCCGGGGGCCATGTCATTTCGGCGGATAGAGGATCGTGCGATCGAACGAGTCGAGATTGGCCTTCGTGATCTCGAACGGCTTGAGGTATCCCTCGGCCGGCACGTTCTCGCCGTTCAGCTTCTGGGCGATGGTGTCGACGACGACCCGACCGAGCAGGATCGAGCCCGCGACGTTCGTCTCCTGGACCCAGCCGTCCCGGATCATCTGCTCGAGGTCCGGATCCATGTCCACCGTCGCGACGGTGACCTCGCCGGGCTGCTTGCCAGCGGACTTGAGAGCCGAGACGACCGCCTGGGCGACGACGCTGTTGAAGGCGTAGAACCCCTTGACGTCGGGATGGGCCTGGAGGATGTCCTCGGCTGCCTTGGTGGAAGCGACGAGATCGCTCAGGTTGTTCAGGGCCTGGGCGACCGTCACCTTCGGGAACTCGGCGACGCCGCGCTTCACCCCGACTTCGCGAAGTCGGATGAGATCGATGCCGGGAGGCCCGAGCAGGAGGCCGACCGATCCCCCGTCCTTGAGCGCGTTGCCGAGGTACTTGCCGGCGTTGTAGCCGGCCATCTCTGAGTCCTCGCCCCGCTTGAGGACCTTGGAGGATTCGGGGAAGACGCCGTCGCCGACGACGAGGATCCCCGCGGCGACGGCGGCCTCGAGCGCCGGCACGGTCGCCGTGCTGCTCGTGACCGCGATCGCGATCGCGTCGTACTTCTGCTGCGTCGCGTCCTCGATCTGCGCGATCTGCTTGTCGATGTTCGCGTAGCCGCCGGCATCGAAGAACGTGACCTCGACGCCGACCTTCTTGGCCTCGTCCTCGTATCCGTACCGCTTCTGCTGGAAGTACGGATCACCCGCATTCGGGAAGAGGACGGCGATCCGATACGCCTTATTCGCCTTGAGGCCCGGGACCGTCGTGGCCCCGGGAACTGTGCTCGCCAGCGCCGACGCCGCGGCCGAGGAGGTCGGCGAAGCCGACCCCGTCGAGCAAGCGGCGGCGATGACGCCGATCGCTGCGACGCCGGCAAGCAGTCGCGTCCTAGACCCTACATGTCGTTCCATTGCTGCTCCTCTCTGCTCTTTGGGCGCTTCTTATCCCCCGTCGCGTTTGGCGGGCGCGGAAGGGACCCGCCCGCGCCTCAGCTGCCTGCTGACCGGTCATGTCCGCTCCCGCCAGACAGTCAGAAGGACGGCGGCGATGATGCTCACGCCGATGACGATCTGCTGGACGAACGTCGAGATCCCGAGCAGGTTCAGCCCGTTCTGGAGGATCCCGACGAACAGGACCCCGAAGACCGTCCCGACGAGGCGCCCCCGGCCGCCGAACAGGTAGGTCCCGCCGATCACGACGGTCGCCACTGAGTCGAGCTCGAGGCCCTGGCCCAGCAGTGGTTGGCCCGAGTTCACGCGGGCGGTGAGGATGATGCCCCCGAGCGCCGTCGTCAGTCCGCTCAGGGCATAGATGAGGATCTTCGTCCGGGCCACGGCGATGCCCGCGAGGGCCGCCGCCTGCTCGTTGCCCCCGATCGCATAGGCTGCGGTGCCGAACCGGGTCCGCGCGAGCAGGATCTGGATCGCGACGAACGTGATCACCGCGAAGATGACCGGAGCCGGGACCGGCCCGAGGTGGCCCTGGCCGACCCAGCTGAACCACAAGGCCGGCAGGCCGAAGATCGGGACCCCGTCGGTGATCGTCAGGGCCGTGCCGCGGGCGATCGACAGCATCCCGAGGGTGACGATGAACGGCGCGAGGCGGGTCTTCCCGATGAGCACGCCGTTCAGCAGACCGAACCCGAGCCCGGCGCCGAGGGCCATCGCGATCCCGAGTCCGACGTTGCCCTGCGCGAGGCCCATCGCCATCAGGACGTTCGCCACCGCCAGGACGGAGCCGACCGACAGGTCGATCCCGCCGCTGATGATGACGACCGTCTGGACCGCGCCGATCATGCCGAGGACGGCCACCTGGCGTGCGACGTTGCCCGCGTTCGTGACCGCGAGGAAGTTCGGGGCGAGGACCGCGAAGGCTGCGCTCATGAGCAGGACGACCACGGGCAGGCCGAGCGTCTCCCAGGAGACGGCGGGGACGAGCGCGCGCCCGCCGAGGCGGAATCGTTCCCGCGCCGCCGTCATGCCACCGCCTCGTCCTCGATCGGCAGCGCCGCCGCCATGATCGCCTCCTGGGTCGCCTCGGCCCGCTCGAGCGTCCTCGAGATCCGGCCCTCGCGCATGACGACGATCCGATCCGCGAGGCCGAGGATCTCGGGCAACTCGGACGAGACGAGGACGATCGCCTTGCCCTCCCGAGCCAGCTCGTCGATGAGCTCGTAGATCTCCGCCTTGGCACCGACGTCGATGCCCCGGGTCGGCTCGTCGAGAAGGAGCACGTGCGAACCGCCGGCAAGGGCGCGGGCGAGGACGACCTTCTGCTGGTTGCCGCCGGACAGGGTCCCGACCCGCACCTGTGGGCCGGCCACCTTGATCCGCAGGCGCGCGATGTAGCGGCTGGCGAGCTCGGCGAGACAGCGGAACGAAAGAAGACCGCGGCGCGAGCAGGCCTCGAGCGATGCGAGCCCGATATTCTGCTGGACCGTCATCGCCAGCACGAGACCCTGCCCGTGGCGGTCCTCGGGTACAAGGCCGAGCCGGGCACGGATGGCGTCCCTCGGGGTCCGCAGGTGGACTCGCGTCCCGGCGACATGGATCTCGCCGGCGGCCCCTGGCTCCAGGCCCACGATGGCTCGAAGGGTCTCGGTCCGGCCCGCCCCGATCAGCCCGGCGATGCCGAGCACCTCGCCGGCGTGGACCGCGAAGGACACGCCATGCACCCGGCCGGGAACGGTCAGACCCTCGACGCGCAGCATCTCGGCACCGACCTTCGGCACGCGCTGCGGGAAGGTCTCCGAGAGCGTCCGGCCGACCATCAGCCGGATGAGCTCGCCCTGGCTGGCGGTGCCGCGATCGAGCGTCGCGACCACCCGACCGTCGCGCATGACCGTCAGCCGGTCGGCGATCCGGTCGATCTCCTCGAGCCGGTGCGAGATGTAGATGACGCCGACGCCCTCGGCCGTCAGGCGGGCGATCCGGTCGAACAGCTCCTCCGTCTCGTGGGCGGACAGCGACGAGGTCGGCTCGTCCATGATCAGGGCCCGCGATCGCCAGGCGAGGGCGCGGACGATCTCGATCGCCTGGCGGGTCGCGATGCTGAGCCGCCGCACGGGCACGTCGGGGTCGAGGTCGATGCCGAGGAGGCGCAGCAGGCCGTGCGTCTCCTCGCGCATCCCGTCCCGGTCGAGCAGGCCGCTGCGGCCGAGCGTCGCCTCGCGGCCCATGAAGATGTTCTGCATGACGGTCATGTCCGGGGCGAGCGCGAGCTCCTGGTAGACCGTGCTGATGCCCGCGGCCCGGGCCACGCTCGGCGGGTAGAGGCGCCTCGCGACGCCGTCGATGAGCACGTCGCCCTCGTCGGGTCGGTAGGCGCCGGACAGGATCTTGACGAGCGTCGACTTGCCGGCCCCGTTCTCGCCGAGCAGGACGTGGACCTCGCCCGCCCGGAGATCGAAGTCGACGCGATCGAGGGCGACCACGCCCGGGAAGCGCTTCGAGATCCCACGCGCGACGAGGAACGGATCCATCTAGAACGCGGCCTCGAGGATCGACTCGATCTGGGCCGCCGATCCGATCGGGATCGGGCTGCCGGCAACGACGAGATCCTGGAGCACCCCCTCGGCGATCTCCGCGAAGGTCTCGCGGCCGACGCCGACGTCGGAGAGCCTCGAAGGCTGGCCGAGCTCCGCGACGAGGGCCTCGACGGCGCGGGCGGCGGCCTCGGCGGCCTCCCCGTCGGTCATCCCAGCGACGTCGGCCCCGAGCGCAGCCGCGATGAGCCCCTGGCGATCGGCCGTCGCCGGCGCGAGGAAGCGCATGACCTGCGGCAGGATGATGCAGGACGTGACGCCGTGAGGCACGCCGCCCTTGGGCCCGAGCTGGTGGCCGATCGCGTGCGACAGCCCGAGGCTGAGGTTCATCTCGCCGAAGTAGGAGAGCCAGGCCCCCATCAGCCCGTCGGCCCGTGCCGCGAGGGCGGTCGGCTCGCGTCGGGCCGCCGGCAGTGCGACCGAGAGCCGGCGGATCGCCTCGAGGCTCAGGACGTCGGTGACCGGCTGATGGCGCGGCGAGTAGACCGTCTCGATCGCGTGGTCGAGCGAGCGCATGCCGGTCGAGACCCATAGGTCGACCGGCGTCGTCAGGCCGACGGCGGCATCGTGGATGACGACGCGCGGGGTCAGCTCGTCGGCGATGAGCAGGTCCTTGACCCGCCGGGTCGGGCTGGTGACCGCGCCGGCGTTGGCGAACTCGGCGGCCGCCAGGGTCGTCGGAACCGCGATGTGCGGCAGGGCCCGGCCGCTCGTCGGCGGGATCGTCGTCCCGGTCGCCGGGTCGTAGCGGGCCCGGAACGCCTCCAGGTCCTCGACGCTGGCGACGCCCTCCCCCACCGCGAGCGCGACCGCGCGGGTCGTGTCGATCGCGCTACCGCCGCCGAGGCTGACCAGCAGGTCGGCGCGAGCGGCGCGGGCCGCGGCCAGGGCCTCCATGACCACCGGATACGGCACATGCGCCCGGACGCCCTCGAAGACGCCGGCCAGCCGCTCGCCGAGCAGCTCCCGGATCCGCGCGGCGACGGGGCCGCCCGACAGCTCCGGCACGGTCACGAGGAGGACGCGGTGGCCTCCGAGCCGGTCGACCTCCGCTGGGAGATGGTCGAGGCTGCCGGGGCCGAACCGGACGACCTGCATCGGCAGGTACCAGAACTCGCCCGAGAGCACGGTGCTGGTCCCTGATCTGGCGGCCTGTGGTGCGTCGTTCATGCGCCGGTCCCTTTCAGCACGACGAGGTGTTCCTCGGTCATCTCCTCGATCGCGTAGCGCGGCCCTTCCTTGCCCAGCCCCGACGACTTCACGCCGCCGTAGGGCATTCGGTCGACCCGGTACCGCGAGGTGTCGTTGACGATCACGCCGCCGAACTCGAGCCGGCGGGCGGCCTGGAGCGCAACGTCGAGGCTGGCGGTGAAGATGCCGGCCTGGAGGCCGTACTCGGTCGAGTTGGCCAGCTCGATCGCGCCGTCGAGGTCGTCGTAGGAGTGGAGGTTGACGACCGGCGCAAAGACCTCGCGGCACACGACGGGAAGACGCACGTCGGCGTCGGCCAGGACGACCGGCCAGAGGAGGGCGCCCTCCCGGCGGATCTCGCTGAGCGGACGCGCGCCGGAGGCGATCGCCTCCTGGACCGCCGCCTGCGCCTCGGCGGCCTTCTCGGCCGTCAGCATCGGCCCGATGTCCGTCTGCTCGTCGAGCGGGTCGCCGACGCGCAGTGCCGCCACGAGTGGCCGGAACGCGCGCTCGAATCGTTCGCGGACGGCGCGGTGCACGAGGATCCGCTGGACCGAGATGCACACCTGCCCCGCGTAGCCGAAGGAACCGGCGATCGCCGCCCCGGCCGCGGCCTCGACGTCCGCATCGTCGTGGACGATGAGCGGCGCGTTGCCCCCGAGCTCGAGCGTGGCCCGGCGGAGCCCGAGTCGCTGGCGGATCCGGAGCCCCACGGCCGTGCTGCCCGTGAAGGAAACCATCGACACCCTGGGGTCGTCAACGAGCGCATCGCCGATGTCCCTGCCCGGCCCCACGAGCACCTGCAGGAAGTCGGACGGCAGGCCGGCGGCGAGCAGTTCGGCGGCGAGCTCAAGGGCGGACAGGGGCGTCGGAGTCGCCGGCTTCAGCACGACGACGTTGCCGGCCGCGATCGCGGAGCCGACCTTGTGGGCCGGCGAGAGCAGCGGCCCGTTGAACGGGGTGATGGCAGCCACGACACCGAGCGGGACGCGGATGGTGAAGGCGATCCGGTCCTCCGATCCGGGCACTGCGTCGACCGGCACGAGGTGGCCGGCGATCCGGCGTGCTTCCTCGGCCGCCTCCTCGAGGACGAGGCCCGTCCGCGCGACCTCGCCCCGGGCTTCACGCATCGGCTTGCCCGACTCGAGGGCGACGAGGCGGGCGAGCTCGTCCGCCCGGCGGCGGATCCCGGCCGCGGCGACGCGCAGGATCTCGGCCCGCCGCGAAGGGCTGAGCGTCTCACGCTTGTGGGCCGCGGCGGCGCTGTCGATCGCCTCACGGACCTCATCCACGCTCGCCAGCGGCACCTCGCCGACGAGCCGCCCGTCCAGGGGGAAGCGGATCTCCTGCCGGCCACCCTTGGCCGTCGTCCGCCAGGTCCCACCGATGAGGAGTCCCCGGCCCGTCATCATCGTGTCCTCTCCCGACGCGCTCATGAGCGCGATCCCAGCGGCCGGTCCAGGAGGTCGCGCGCGAGCCCGACCATCGCGACCACTCCGACCTCGATGGCCGATTCGTCCGGATCGAAGCGCCCGTCGTGGAGGGAATGGCAGCGTCCCGCTGGCGATCCACAGACGCCGAGCTTCACGTAGAGCCCAGGGACGCGCTCCGCGTACAGCGCGAAGTCGTCGGTCGTCATCGGCGGGCCGTCAAGCTCACGCAGGCCCTCGGGACCGAGCAGTCTCGGGATGATCGACCGCGCACGCTCGACCAGGCGAGGGTCGTTGACGACCGCGGGCATCTCGTTGGCCCAGTCGAGCTCCGAGCCGACGTCCGCGAAGCCCTCGATCGCGGAGGCGAGCCGCGCGATCGCCGACCGGAGGCGCGCCCGCACCGCCGGGTCGACGGTGCGTACCGTGCCGGTGATCTCGCATTCGGCCGGCACGATGCTTTGCGACGTCCCACCGCGGATCGTCCCGATGTTCAGGGCAGCGCGCTCGTCAGCGTCGACCTGTCGGGTGACGACGTGATGGAGCGAGACGACGAGCTGGCTCATCGCGAGGATGGCATCGCGCCCGCGGCTGGGCGTCGCGGCATGCGCTGCCGAGCCATGAAGGCGGATCCGGAACGCGTCCTTGGCGGCCATCGCGACGCGACGGTCAAGGCCGATGACGCCTGCCGGCAGTCCCGGCCAGCAATGTAGACCGAGGACAGCGTCGACCGGCGCCCGATCCAGGACGCCGGCCTCGATCATCGCGCGAGCACCGCTGCGCTCCCCGAACGGGATCTCCTCGGCGGGCTGGAACAGGAGGGTCAGCCGGCCGGGCAGCGGCCCGTCGGCCGCGAGCCGCTCGCCGGCGCCGAGGACGACCGACATGTGGATGTCGTGCCCGCAGGCGTGACTGACGCCGGGGGTCACCGACGCGTATGGCACGCCCGTCAGGTCGGCTGTGGGGACGGCGTCCATGTCGGCGCGGATGACGACGTGCGGGCGGGCGCCGGGCGCGCCGACCGAGGCGATCAGCCCTGTCCCGGCGATCTCCTCCTCGACGTCGAAGCCAGCCTCCCGCAGGCGGATCGCCAGCAAGGCGGCCGTCCGATGCTCCTCGAACCGAAGCTCGGGGTGCTGATGCAGGTCACGGCGCAGCGTCACCAGCGAGAGGGCATGACGGTCGGGGGCGGTCTGCATTCGGCGACGGTGGGTACCAGATGGCCTAAATAGGACCGAAATGATTGGGGCAGCCTAGATGGTCACAGCTGCTGGTGTCAAGCCGTACCGCTCACGAGCACGGCCGCGCCGACTCCGGGCGCCGGCACGGCTCATGGACCGGAACGGAGCCCGTCAGGACCGAGGCAGCAGGCGATCGACGTCGACGCGGAAGACCGTCTGGGGCCGGCCCGCGCGCGGTGCGACGCGCGTCCCGAGGACGGTGGCGACGCCGGCCCGCTGGAGGTTGGAGAGCAGCCGCAGCGCCGACCGCGGCGCCACACCGTACGCCCGCGCCAGGTCGCGAGCGGTGACCGCCGCCGGGTCGACACTTCTCAGCGCGGTCGCTAGTCGCGCCATCGTCAGGGGTCCGAGCCCAAGCTCCCGTGCCCGCGCGAGCAACCGCCCGTCGGTCTCCTGGAGCCGGTACTGCGGCTCGGGGCGATCGCGACCGACCCGAAGGATCGCGCCGTCCTCGAGCACGACATGGACCTCGCCCGAGGCCCTCCCGAGCGCGACCGCCTGCCGCGCGTTCTCCTCGGCGCCGGCGACGCTCGCGCCGATCCCGAATCCGACGAGCGGCGGCCGCCCGCCGTCGGTCGGGTCGGGCGGCAGGATCGGACCGCGGGAGCGGGCGAGCTCGGCGTCGACGGCGCCGCGGGTCGTGTGGACGAGGAACGTCTGGTCGGGCCCGTCCGTCAACGTCCCCTGGAGGCGTTCCGCCAGGTCGAGGACGCGCTGCCGGGCCTGCAGCTCGAACCGTTGCAGGTCGTACCCGCCCGCCGCGCCCGGCCGGCGTTGACGTGAGCCCGACGCATCGACGAGAGCCACGGCGGTCTGGCTCGCCTCCGTCCGCGCCAGTCGATCCCGCAGCGACGCCCGATTGAGAGCGTCGCGCAACGCCGCACGGGTGTGCTCGATCCGGACGACCGGGACGCCGAGGCGGACGAGCTCGCTCCGCACGGAGCCCAGGCAGGTCAGGCAGAGCTCGACCTCGCGCCGGCGTACCCGCTCGAGATGGAAGGCCGTGACGTCGGCGGCGCTCCGGATGCCCGGCCCTCCGTCATCCGCCTCGAGGGCGAGGACGTGAACGGGCGGCTCCAGGTCGAGGTCGAGGTAGGTCTCGTCGACGATGGAGCGCTCGATCGTGTCGAGGCTCACGGTGGGGAGGCGCCCGCCGCTGTGGCGGAGCACGAGGACAAGCGCGCGATACAAGTCGGCCCCGCCGTGCGGGACGAAGTCGAGGGTCGCCTGGAGCGGCACGGCCTGGCGGGCGAGCGCATAGGGCACTCGGCCGGTGAAGAGCAGGACGCCGCAGACGGCGTCGAGCTCCGCCGCCAGGGCGGGCGACTCGTCGGGCGATTCGTACGCCCGGGTCAGGAGCGAGTCGCCGATGCCGAGCTCGGCGGCAACGCGGGCCGCCAGCGCCACCGAATCGCTCGGCCCTACGAGTCCGATCATGCGCGGATTATGACCGAAATGGTCCCGGGGACAAGTTGCGTGGCGGCTGTGCGGACGGAGTGTCGGTCACGAGGCCGGGCGCATGTCCCACCCTCATCGCTCGTCGCACTGCGGCTCCGGTCTTCTGGGTCAGGGAATCGACATCCATACCAGGCACGTCGATAGTGCGTCCATGTCCACCCGAACGAAGCGCACGTACAACCTCAGCACGACGGCCATCGAGCACGTTCGGCGCATCGCCGAGACGAGCGCGACGCTGCGGAGCCAGGACGCCGTCGTCGAGACGGCGATCGAGCGCTACTACGAGCACGTCCGCTCCGAGGAGGAGGCCGCCCTCTGGGCCCGAGCGGCCGAGGACCCCGACTTCCGGGCCGAGGCGGCCGCGATCGAAGCTGGCTACGGCGATCCGGCGGACTGGCCCGCGTGACGCCGACCCCGTTGCGCTGGGCGATCGCGATCATCGATCTCGACCCGACGGTCGGGCACGAGCAGGCGGGAGAACGCCAGGCGCTCGTCGCGGCGATCACCGGCCGAGGACCCCTGGGCGGCTCGCCCATGCCGAATGGCACCACCGAAGGGGCCGTGTGGCGTGGGCCGCCCTAGTCCATT
>JAPVSP010000346.1:0-5078 GCA_047519685.1 Chloroflexota bacterium | reverse complement strand
GCGCCCGCTCGGCCGGGACGTGGAACCCAACCGCACGGACCGCCCGCAGGACGCGCCGCGTCCAGCGGAGGTGGGCAAACGGCTCGTCGTGCAGGCACGGGATCAGGACGGAGCGGTCGGGCGCGGCCAGGGCGCCCTCCCGGATCGCTGCGCGGCGCGCGCGCCTCGCCGATCGATGGATCGCCGGCGAGGCGCACGTCGGCGACGGACGGGTTGCGGATCGGTGACGCGGCCACGGGCGTCGCCACCGCACCGCACGTGGCCCGCACCCGGTCGCCCCGCTGTCGCCGGCACGCCACGGTCCTAGCCTGCGGGTCCCTGGCGATGCCATCCCCGGGAGCCGCCGATGCCGACCCGAGCCCGCCCGTCGCCCTCGCGGCCGCGCCGACCCGTGTCGGCCGGTCCGGACCGGCGCGCCGGTCCGCTCTACGATCCAGCCTTCGAGCACGACGCCTGCGGGGTCGGCTTCGTGGCGGACGCCGGCGGACACGCTCGCGGGCGGGTCCTGCCGCTGGCGCTCGCCGGCCTGGCGGCGCTCGGCCACCGGGGCGCCTTCGCCGCCGACGGCGAGTCGAGCGACGGAGCGGGGATCTCGATCTCGCTCGACCCGGCGGTCGCCCGGCGGATCGCTCCGGGCCTCGGGCGCCGCCCCGGCGTGGTGATGCTGTTCCTCCCGGCCGACCGCCGAGGGAGCGCCCGTGCCCGCCGGATCGTGTCGACCGCGCTGCGCGCCGAGGGGCTTGCCGAGCCGGTCTGGCGTGAGGTTCCCGTGGACCCGGCCGCGCTCGGGGCCCAGGCGGCCGCCTCGCGGCCGACGGTCGCCCAGGCCCTCGTCGCGCGTCCTTCGGGGCTGCCCGCGCGAGCCTTCGAGCTGGCGCTGATCGTCGCGCGTCGGCGGATGGAGGCCGCGGCGAGAGCCGCCGGTCTCGACGGGTTCGCGGTCCCCTCAGCCTCCAGCCGGACGGTCGTCTACAAGGGGCTCGTGGCCGGTGGTCGGCTGGCGCGGCTGTACCCGGATCTGGCCGCTCCGCTGCCGATCCGGTACGCGATCTTCCACCAGCGCTATGCGACCAACACGCACCCCGTCTGGGGCCTGGCGCAGCCGTTCCGCCACCTCGCTCATAACGGGGAGATCAACACCGTCCGCGGCAACCGTGCCGAGGTCACCGGACGGATCGCCGACGCGCTGCCGAGCGCCGCGGCACGCCGGCTCGCCGCCGTGCCGCTCCTGTCGCCCGATGGATCGGACTCGCTCTCCCTCGACGAGGCGATCGAGCTGCTCGTGGCCACGGGCTGGCCCATCGGCCAGGCGCTCCTCGCGATCGTCCCGGAGGCGCAGGGGCTGCGGCGCCGCCCGCACGCCCTCGCCGCCGCGTTCGCCGGCCGGGCGGCCGGCTTCCTGGCCCCGTGGGACGGTCCGGCCGCGCTCGTCTTCGGCGATGGCCGCCAGGTCGGCGCCCTGGTCGACCGCAACGGGTTGCGGCCGCTCGCGTTCGCGATCACGGCCGAGCGGCTCGTCGCCGCGGCGTCCGAGGCGGGCGCGGTCCCGCTGACGGCCGCCGAGACGGTCCGCCGGGGACGCCTGGGGCCCGGTGAGCTGCTGCTGGTGGGACCGGCCGCCGGCGTCGTGCTCGAGGACGAGGACGCGAAGACCGAGCTGCTGCGCGGCACCTGGCTCGAGCTCGACCCGCCCCGCGTCCATCACGACGCCGTCCCGACCCGGGTCGCGGCGCCCGGGGCGGCGACCTCGCTCCCGCGTCGGGCGCTTGCCGGCCTGGATGCGGAGCGGGCCCGGCTGGACATCCGGACGATGGCGCTCGAGGGCCACGAGCCGCTCTGGAGCATGGGCGACGACACGCCCCTGCCCGGGCTCGGCCGGGCCGACCGGCCGTTCGTGGATCATCTGCGCCAGGCCTTCGCCCAGGTCACCAACCCGGCCATCGACCCGGAGCGGGAGCGGGCCGTCATGGACCTCGCGGTCCTCGTCGGTCCGCGGCCGCCGCTCCTCGGCGGGCCGCCGCGGCGGGCCGCCAGGGGCGTCCGACTCGAGCGCCCGCTCGTCGCCGATCTCGAGCGGCTCGTCGACTCGGCGACGCTCGCCGGGCTGCGGGTCCGGCGCCTCGACGCGTCCTGGTCGCCGGCGGCCGGCCCGGCCGGCCTGGGCGCGGCGCTCGACCGGCTCGCGGCCGAGGCGCTCGGCGCCGTGGGTCGCGCCGACGTCCTCGTCCTCTCGGATCGGGCGTTCGGCCTGGACCGACCGCCGATCCCGTCGGCCCTGGCGGTGGGCGCCGTCCACGCGGCGCTCGCGCGGGTCGGACGACGTGGTCGGCTCGACCTCGTCGTCGAGAGCGCCGACGTCCTCGACGTCCATGCGCTCGCGATGGCCCTCGCCGCCGGAGCGCGGGCGGTCGTCCCATGGCTCGCCGTCGAGCTGGCGGCCGAGCTCGCCGGCGGGCGGGGAGCCGAGGAGCTGACGGCGGGCGAATGCGTCGCGAACCTGCTCGGAGCGCTCGAGACCGGGCTGCGGAAGGTGCTCGCGCGGATGGGGATCAGCAGCGCGGGCGCCTACGTGGGCGGAGCCTTGTTCGAGTCGCTCGAGCTCGCCCCGGAGGTCGTCGAGCGGTGCTTCCCGGCCGCGGCCTCCTGGCCGGGGACCGTCGGCCTGGTCGACCTCGCCGAGCGGCAGCTGCACCGGCTCGAGGCCGCACGACGCCTGGCGGCCGCACCCCCGCCCGGAGGACGCCTGGCGGACGCCGGTCTCGCCCGTTATCGGGGCGACGGCGAGCTCCACCTCTTCGCACCGCCGATCGTCGGCGAGATCCAGGCCCTGGCCGGAGCGGGGGAGGACGGCAGCGAGGCGGCCATCGCCCGCTACCGGGCGGCGCTCGCGCGACCCGCCGCGGTCGTTCGCGACGGCCTGGCGATCCGGCGGAGGGAGTCGATCCCGCTCGCCGAGGTCGAGCCGGTCGCCTCGATCGCTCCGCGCTTCGTGACGTCGGCGATGAGCGTCGGGGCCCTCTCGCCGGAGGCGCATCAGGCGGTGACGATCGGGATCCAGCGGCTCGGCGGGTCGGCGAACACCGGCGAGGGCGGCGAGGATCCGGAGTGGTACCTCCCGGGTCCGGACGGCCGGCGACGGGACGCCAGGATCAAGCAGATCGCCTCGGCCCGGTTCGGCGTGACGTCCCAGTACCTCGCGCGGGCCGGGCAGCTCGAGATCAAGATCGCCCAGGGCTCCAAGCCGGGCGAGGGCGGCCAGCTGCCGGGACGCAAGGCGACGGCCTACATCGCGGCGCTCCGCCGCGCCCAGCCGGGTCAGGCCCTCATCAGCCCGCCGCCCCACCACGACATCTACTCGATCGAGGACCTCGCCGAGCTGATCGCCGACCTCCGGGCGATCAACCCGCGAGCCCGGGTCGGGGTCAAGCTCGTCGCGACGCGCGGCATCGGGACGATCGCCGCCGGGGTGGCCAAGGCCGGCGCCGACTACATCCACGTCGCCGGCCACAGCGGCGGGACGGGGGCCTCGCCGCTCAGCTCGATCAAGCACGTGGGCGCACCCTGGGAGCTGGGGCTGTCCGAGGTCCACCAGACGCTGCTCCGGAACGGCCTCCGGGACCGCGTCGCGCTCCGCACGGACGGCGGGCTCCAGACCGGCCGCGACCTGCTCGTCGCGACCCTCCTCGGCGCGGAGGAATTCGGCTTCGGGACGGCCGCACTCGTGGCGATCGGCTGCGACATGGCCCGGCAGTGCCACCTCGACACGTGCCCGACCGGGATCGCGACCCAGCGCGGGGACCTCCGAGCGAAGTTCACCGGGACGCCCGACCAGGTCGTCCGCTTCTTCACCGCGCTGGCGGAGGACCTCAGGCGCGAGCTCGCCGCGATCGGGGCGCGGTCGGTCGGCGAGGTCGTGGGCGAGGCCGGGCGGTACCTCCGCCCGGCGGGCGGGCGGCGGACCCTCGAGCTGGCGGCCCTCCTCGGCGCGCGGCGCTGGGGGACGGCCGGGGAGCGGCGGGCGCGCCCCACGTCGGCGGGCTCGACGGTCGAGCGTGCGCCGGCCTCGACGCTCGAGCGGGGGCTGCTCGCGGGACTCCAGCGCGGGGGGGCACGGATCGTCGATGGCCTGGCGATCACGACCGCCGACCGGGCGTTCGGAGCCGAGCTCTCGGGCGCCCTGGAACGCGGCGAGGTCGACGCCCAGGGGGGACGGATCCGGCTCGGCCTGTGCGGCTCGGCCGGCCAGAGCCTCGGCGCCTTCCTCGCCGCGAGCGTCGCCCTGACGCTCGAGGGCCAGGCGAACGACTACGTCGGGAAGGGCCTGGCCGGCGGGACGATCGTGCTGCGACCGGAGCCCGATCTGGCGGCGGCGGCCGCCGGGCAGGCGATCGCCGGGAACACCTGCCTGTACGGCGCGACGGCCGGACGCCTCCACGTCGTGGGCCGGGCAGGGATGCGCTTCGCCGTCCGGAACTCCGGCGCGGAGGCCGTCGTCGAGGGGGTCGGGCCGCACGGCTGCGAGTACATGACCGGCGGGGTCGTCGTGGTGCTCGGCCCGGTCGGCGCGAACTTCGGCGCCGGGATGACCGGCGGCCGGGCCTACCTGCTCGATCCGAGCGGCCGCCACGCATCCCACCTGCATGCTCCCAGCGTGTCGGCGGTCCGGATGAGCGGCGCGGTCCGCGAGCGAGCCGACGGGGCCGCGCTCGTCGCCGAGCTCCGCCGCCTGCTGGAGGATCATCGGGACGCCGGATCCGCCCTGGCCGGCCGGCTGCTCGAGGGCGCCGTCCTGCCCCTCGGGGATCTCTGGCTGGTCGAGCCGGTCGGCGGCGGGGATGCCGCGGCGACCCTGCCCTCGGAGCGGCCGGCGGCCGCCGCCGCGCCCGGCGGCGCGGGCTGAGCCGGGCCACCGGCCCCTCGCAACCAGAACGCAACCCACCCGCTCCCACCCCGCCGCCGACGCGCCCGGCCGCCCCGGCTATCGTCCGTGCCACGGTGGGGGATGGTCCCTGCCGCGACGAGCGGATACCAGGCCGAACGATCTCCCGGAGGCCGACGATGCTGACCCCCGATACGCG